>JAEZDX010000429.1 GCA_023417975.1 Bacillota bacterium | reverse complement strand
TGCTTAAGTCCATCACGGCACCTAGGGCAGCTATTAGGATTCCTGCCAATAACAACCATTGTATCTGCATATTGAATTTTGATGAAATCATATTCAAGGTTTCAACCTCCCCGCTGTTATAGCCTGTCAGGTGTGCAAGGTTACCTACAGCGCCTGCTACGATTCCGGCAATAACTACACCTGCAATTGTACCAAGTACAGCAGAAAAGGTTTTTGGACTCCAACCGTTGAGTAAAAATAGAGTAACGCATGTAACGAGTATTATTATTACAACAGAAGAAAGTATGGGTGAATATCCTCTGTAAAGCATTGGTACAAATAAAAATATTACAGAAACAAAAGTGAATATTAAGCCTAAGACAGATTTTAATCCTTTCTTTCCGCCTATTCCCCATAGAGCAGCAAAAAAGATTATGATAAATATGTATTGAACGGGGGCTCTATAATAGTTATATACTATATATTGGTACTGATCCCCTGCCTTGTCGATTTCTACAATTATTTTCATGCCTGTCTTCACATAAACGTTATGAGTATCGCTTAAATAATTAGTAAGTTCTTTAACTTCTCCTTTATGTTCCCCTGAAAGAATCCTAACTTTCAGCTCTTGACTTCCGAATTTCATATTGTTTATCTTTGGTGAAGAATTTACAGCTTCAGCTTTTATACCCAGTACTTGTGCTTTCTCATATTTTACATAAGAAGTGCTGCTTTGGGTACTATACCCTATAGGATGGTTTATGTTGAAATAGTATAGAAAAACCACGAATAAGATCATTAATACTAGCTCGGCAATAATATGTAAGACTTTAGTGTTTTTTATCATTAATACACCTCCGTAATGGTTAAAGATATATAGATATTTATTTTTTTATAATACTTTCATGTTTAATATAAGCTAATGCCTGAAAAGTAAAAACAAGCAAAGTAAAGTTTGAGTAAAATATTGGTTAAAGATTTTAGTGATTTTGTAAATTTAAGTTAATTATGTATGGCTTAATAAACAGTTAACTATTGCGATATATAAACTTAACATGATAGGTCTATGCTTTCAGTGGTGGTTATCATAACACACTAAAGGAGGTATTAATTAATGCAAAGAAAGTGGACATCGGTTCTTATGGCTATGCTTATGACTTTTACTATTTTTCCAAGTAGTGCTGTTACGGCATTTGCCGCAGAAAATTCTACAGCTGGTACGGTGACAAAAGCAATTACTATACCGGTAAAAAATGCAACAGATGACATGGAAGAACGTGCAGATGGAACATTGGATTTTGATAGTTCCGATTTGGAAATAACCTATGAGGATCCAACTAAAACAGATGTAAAAAATCAAATTATCGGTATTAGATTTGCAGATATTGCCTTACCAAAGGGTGCTCAAGTTAAAAATGCATATATACAGTTCTCTGTAGATGAGCCTAATAAAAGCTCAAATCCTTTCGATGTTAAAATTCAGGCAGAAGATACTGATAATGCTGCAGCCTATGAAAATATGAGCAAAGCTGTATCTTCACGTACAAGAACAACTGATATTGTTAGCTGGAAGGATGCTCCATTGTGGGCAGTAGAGCATGAAGCCAATGAAAATGAAAGAACTCCGGATTTGTCATCTTTAATTCAGGGCATAGTAAACAAGAACGATTGGAAGGCAGGTAATGCCATAAATTTTATTTTTAGCGGACAAGGCAATAGAACCGCAGAATCCTTTGAAGGTGCCGGCGGTGCTGCAGACCAAATTCCTACCTTATATCTAACCTATACAGGTGAGGATATACCTACAGGCGGAGGCAGCACAGGTGGGGAGGACAATGGAAATAATACGGCTAATGTCAGTAATATAGCACTTACTCCGGGAAAGGATTCCAGTGAATTAAATTTTGCTTGGTATTCAGATAAAAGCACCAAGGAAAGTCAAGTTCAAATTGTTAAAAAGTCCGACTATGACGGAAAGAACTTTCCAACTGATAAGGCAGTAACCTTTAAAGGTATAAGAAATGATGGAAATGAGGAGCACTCTTCAAATAAAGTTACTGTTACAGGACTTACGCAAAATACACAATATGTATATAGATTAGGTGACGGAACTAATTGGAGCAGTGTTTATAACTATACAACACAAAACAATAGTACATATAATTTCCTTGTGGCAGGAGATCCTCAGATAGGAGCCAGCGGAGATATAAGCAAGGACAAAAACGGGTGGATAGATACTATGAATAAGGCCGCCTCAGCTTTTCCCAACTCCAGCTTTGTATTATCCGTAGGTGATCAGGTCAATAACGGAAGTGAAGTAGTTGGAGGAAAAAATGAAACCGAGTATTCGGCCTTTTTTACACCGGAACAATTTAAGAGCATGCCTATAGCTTCTATTGCAGGAAATCATGAAACCTATGGTGTAGGACATAATACGCATTTTAATGTTCCTAATGAATCGACTTACGGAGCCGTAAATGCAGCACCTACTTCAGGTGCCGATTATTATTTTACTTATGGTAATACATTATTTATGATGTTAAACAGCAATGATGTGAATTCTGCAGATCATCAGGCATTTATGAAGGATGCCATTGCTAAAAATCCGAGCGTACAGTGGAAGGTTGTATCCTTGCATCATTCTATATACAGCTCTGCTGACCATGCAACGGATAGCGATATTATTTCAAGAAGAAATACACTTCCTCAGATTTTTACAGATCTTGATATAGATGTAGTTTTAGATGGACATGATCATTGTTATACAAGAACCTATCAAATGGTTGGTAATGAACCTAAAACTCAGCAAAAGGATTATAAAGTTACAGTAACTAATCCTTCAGGTACGAGTTATGAAAAGGAAACTATAACAAATCCAACGGGAGTAGTATATATTACAACCAATTCAGCTTCCGGAAGCAAATACTATGAAATGCAGCAAGCAAACGGCAAAAGCTATTATGAAGCTGTAAAGCAGCAAATTCATGTTCCTACTTTTTCAAATGTTGAAGTAGATGATAATAGTATAAGTATCACTACTTACAGAACAGATAATATGGAAGTGACGGATAAATATACATTGGCAAAGAAGGACATAACCAATGTGCCTGCACCTGTAATAAGTGATTTAACTTTTGCACCGGGAAGCAGCGGCTCGGAATTAAACTTCAATTGGTATACGGATAACAATTCAGGAGAAGCTGAAGTACAGCTTGCAAAGAAATCCGATTATTCGGGAAGCAGTTTTCCGGAAGCAAAAGCTAAAACCTTCGGAGGGAAGCAGCTTACGGGCAATAACAATAATACTGCAAACAAAGTTACAGTTACTGGTCTCTCACCAAATACCGAATATGTTTATCGCGTAGGTAACGGTATAAGCTGGAGCCAGGTTTACAATTACTCAACGGAAGATAATAGCTCATATAATTTCCTCATGGCAGGTGACCCTCAAATTGGAGCCAGCGGAGATATACAGAAAGATAAAAACGGTTGGTTAAATACTATGAGTAAAGCTTCTCAAGCATTTCCAAACACAAGCTTCCTGCTTTCCGTAGGCGATCAGGTTAATAACGGTGGCGAAACGGCAAATAGCAAAGGGGTAAAGGACAATACATCGGAATATGAAGCATATTTTGCACCGGACATATTCAAAAACTTGCCTATAGCAGCGGTTGCAGGTAATCATGAAGCATCATTACCAGGACATAGTACTCATTTTAACAACCCAAATGAATCGTTATACGGAATTGTTTCAGGAAAAGAACATACAGGCAAGGACTATTATTTCACATATGGAAATACCTTATTCTTAATGCTAAACAGCAATGACACAAACGCAGCTGACCATGAAGCCTTTATGAAAGATGCTATCGCAAAAAATCCAAATGCTACATGGAAGGTAGTTTCTCTTCATCATTCCATATATAGTTCCGCAGATCATGAGACGGATTCAGATATAATTGCAAGAAGAAATAGTATGCCGCAGATTTTCACTGCACTTGGAATTGACGCAGTATTGGATGGGCATGATCACTGCTACACAAGATCCTATCAAATGGTAAACAATATCGCTGCCGAGCTTACTAAAGATGAAAAGACAACCAAAACTACTCAATCCGGAGCTGCTTATGTAGATGAAAAAGTTACAGACCCAACAGGCGTTGTATATATTACAGCCAATTCAGCTTCAGGAAGTAAGTATTATGAAATGCAGGAACCAAACAAGAATAACTATTATGAGGCTGTTAAAATGCAGCTGCATGTTCCGACTTTATCCAATGTAGAAGTCAATGGTAACAGCCTTACTATTACGACTTACAGAATGGATAATATGGAAATAACAGATAGGTACACTATAGCAAAAACTAACGTGAAGAATATACAGGTTATGAATGATAATGCGGGCAAAGTAGTAGCTGCAATAAATGCTTCTGCAGATAAAGCAAATATATCCGTTGATGTAAACAAGGATAAGGTGGTTTCAAAGGAAGTATTTGATGCAATAAAAGGACAAGATAAGAATATCATTTTTGTTCAAAGCGGGCTTGAATGGTCCTTCAACGGAAAAGATATTACCGGCAATACAAAGAATATAGATATGTGGATAAATGTAGCAGGGCTATATAACTCAACCTCAGCCAATAGAGGCGAAATTGCTGCAAAAGCCGGTAGTGCAGGAGTTACTGTTGTATCCTTTGCAAATAATGGACAGCTTCCTGGAAAAGCAGCCATAAAGGTAAAGCTGGATTCACAATGGCTTTCAGATCCTACAAATGCTAAGAAGAGCTTATTTGTATATTATTATAATGAAAGCAGTAAAAAGCTTGAAGAGATAGCAAATGGGTTAAAAGCTGATAATGGATATGTACAATTTAACATAACTCATAACAGTGATTATGTAGTTTCAGATACTGATTTATCTGAGCCTGTTGAAATGAGTATTGGTGATGCAAGAGCAAAGGCATCCGGAAAAGCTATAGTTACAGGAGTTGTTACAAATATTGTAGGAAGTAATGTGTTTATGCAGGATGACAATGCAGGTATATGTTTCTATAATACTGCAAAAGCAGATGTTAAAAAAGGTGACAAGATAAAAGTAACAGGTATCTTATCCAACTATCATGAATTGATTGAAATAACGCCAAAAGCTTCAGCGGATGTTACAGTATTGAGCAGTAACAATAATGTAGTACCAAAGGTTGTTACAATAGCACAGATAAATGATTCATTGCAATCTCAATTAATTCTAATAAAAGGCGCTACATTAAAAAACATAGATAATAAAGCGTCATCAACAATTGAAGATTTTACAGGAAATGTAGTTATCTATGCAATGCCGGTTTTGACATACATTCAAGCAGGAGATAAGGTAGATGTATTGGCATCCGTTACTAGGTATGGAACAACCTTGGAGTTATCTGTTTCCAGTGCTGATGATGTAATGAAAGCCGGACTGGCAGATGTAAATGCTGTAACTCAAAAGATTAAGGCTATACCTACTAACGTAACTCTAGCGGATAAAGCAGCTATAGCAGCTGCAAGAGCCGCCTTTGAAGCTCTCACTGCAGATCAAAAACTGATGGTTAAAAACATCGGCAAATTAGTTGCTGCAGAACAGGCAATTTTAGAACTGGAAGCAGTTCCAGACAAGCTAGATAATCAAGATCCTGTTAAGGTTGTAGATGCGATAAAGGATGCAATAGAGAATAATACAAATGTGCCGGTTGTTGATATAAGTTCAGCTACAATAGTAAGCAAGGATATATTTAATGCAATTAAGGGACAAGATAAAACCGTAACCTTCGTTGGTAAAGATGTTACTTGGACCTTTAACGGTAAAGATATTAAAACAACAGAAACTAAAGATATAGACCTATCTTTAAAATCAGTTTCTGATGTTTTGAAGGCGAAGGAAGCTGCAAAGGTTAAGGCAATAACAGGAAAAGATGTACAAATAGCTGCTTTCTCCTTCGTATATGAAGGTCAGTTACCTGGAACAGCCACCGTTAAAGTGTTTGTTGGAAAGGAATGGGCTAATAAGACCGTAAATTTATGTAGATATTATTCCGATAAAGATACTTATAATACAATAGCAACCAATATAAAGGTAGATTCGGAAGGTTATCTTACATACACTACAGACCACTGCTCAGATTATTTTATAACTGAAGCAAGTGTAAAACTGCCTCAGACAGGTTCACCTATTGATATGAATATATTAATGGTGTTAGGCTTACTGCTAGTATGCGGGGGAACTGTATTAATAAGAAAAAATAAATTGCAAAAATAGAAAAACATAAATTAATTATAAAGCCGGAAATCCAGCATAGCTGAATTTCCGGCTTTATTAACTGTTATGAGTACGCAGAAATTTTTTGAAGAAAAAGTTTTTGGTTGATGGAATGCTTTTGCTATCATTATGCGATATTACAGAAACCCACTTTGTTTTGCCGATTAATATTGTAGTTATTATGGCAGCAGTATAATTTGAGAATAAATTACCCCAAAATACTGAGTAGAAGCCAAGTATGTGTTCTGTTGCTAAGATGAAAATATATCTTAAAAGCCAAATTCGAAGGATACTTGTAATAAGCGGAATACCGGTACGACCTAGGCCTATAAAGGCACCTTGCTCAACCATGCAAATACCAAAGCCTATAACGGAATAAGTATAAATGTGCAAAGATTTATTTGCAATGTCAAGCACGTTCTGATCATGAGTAAACAGTATGGTGAGGTAAGGGGATAAAGGTACTACTATTGCTATTAAAACAGCGGCAGTAATTGCACTTATGATACAGCCGTCGATGCAGGATTTTCGAGCTTTATTGCCTTGTCCAGCTCCAACATTCATACTTACCATAGTTGTTATCGATGAACCAAAGGAAGAGGGAAGATTAAAGCATACGGATGTAATATTATTGGCAATACCTTGCCCTGTAAGCACAACAGGCCCGTACTTCTCAATCTCATTGTTAATGAGGAAGAAGCCCAAATTTAACATGAGGCTTGAAAGCATAGAAGGTATTCCTATTTTAATAAGCTTTCTAAGTATCTTGAAATCAAATTTGAAACCCTTCAAAATAAGCTTATCATCGCCTGCTTTCACAAACAACTCATAAAACATCCAGATGCAAATCAAAAAATTTGCCAGTAAAGAAGACATAACTGCACCGATTAAACCAAAGTTTAAAATTGAAATAAAGAGTGCGTTAAATACTAGCTTCAGGATCAACATTAAAACCATTCTTATAAAGGTAGCTTCAGGTTTTCCGCTAGCATTTTTAATGGCATTGTAAATAGATTCTAAAAATGAAAAAGGTAAAACCAATGCATTTAAAGCAAGGTATAAAAATACATCATGAGAAATCTGGGGATTCACCCTCCAGGATATAGGAAAAGCCATAAAATAAAGTATTGGCGCAGTAATGCAGCCAATTATAAAAGCGAAAATAACAATTTGCGTGGCAACATGCTTTGCACCCTTATAATTCCCTCGGCCATTCATTTGACCTATTAACGCCATGGCAGCAACACTGAGCCCCTGCGCCAAGGCAATCATCATATTTATTATAGGGCCGCAGTAGGTAATAGCACTGGCAGCAACTGTGCCTAATATATTGTTGATAAAAATTCCATCCATAACCGGCATAATGGACTGAACTAAGCCCATCATCAGTGTAGGTATGGATAATAAAAATATAGTTGAAAATATAGGTCCGTTTAATATCATTTCTCTTCTTTTCTGTGTATTTTGATGTAAAAAATCCAGTTTCATTATGAGCACACCAGCTTTCGTAATTGCATATTTATTATACGTCACTTCAAAATATGGTAGTTTGGTATTTAGTACGAACGTTATAATTATAGACTCAAATTTTTATACTATCAAATCTGTAAAATAGTGAAATAAGGCTTTAAGTCAAATAAATTCAACAAGATAAACGTTTATAGGTTAAAAATAGGTTAAATTACAAAAACACACTAGAAGCAGTAGTTTATGCTTTTAGTGTGTTAATTTTTACTTTAGGATAATTAGCTCTATTCTTCTGTTTTTCTGTTTGTTTTCTTCGCTGTCATTGGGTACTACAGGAGCATATTCCGCAAGTCCCGCTACTTCAAAATTACTTGCGCTCATTCGTTGTTGGGGTGGCAACTCTTCTGTAAAGAACTTTACTACACTTATAGCTCTGGCAGTAGAAAGCTCCCAGTTGCTTGGAAAAATGCTGTTGCTGATGGGAACATTATCCGTATGCCCTTCAACTCTGATTTTTTTATTATGAGGTCTAATTATATCACCAAAGGAAATTAATATCTTTTTAACGCTGTCTTTCAATATTGCCTTTCCTTTATCAAAGAATAAGTCATCACTAAAGGCGAGAAGAATTCCCCTTTCGGATTTTTCAATACCTACTTGTCCATTCAAGCCTTGAGCAGAAATTGCATTTTTAACTTGTTCGTATAGTTCATCCATTTCATTATTTTTTTCTGTTTCGTTATTCTTAGCATCTTTTTGGCTGCCGGAAGTAGGAAAATTACTTAAATCGAATATGGAATCTCCGCCTTCTCTCATACCTATAGCTGACCCTCCTGCAAAGGAAGCAGCGGCAGCCTTAAATTTTTTAATATCTATGGATGACATAGCGAATAAAAGTACAAAGAAACAGAGTAGAAGCGTTACAAGGTCACCATAAGTGGCGAGCCATTCATTTCCTCCGCCTTCATCATCAGAATCCATATTAAAATCGTCATTCATAGTATTGGCTCCTTTCTGCTTCTATATATTTTCCGATTGACTTTGTAACAAATCTGCAGTTGAAATTTCTTTTTCATCTAAGTATGACATTAATTTGTCGCGAATAACTGCCGGACTTTCTCCGGCTTGAATACCTAGTAAAGCTTCAAGAATTATTTCCTTTTGGAATACTTCTTCAGAGGTTTTTGATTTAAGTTTTTTAGATACAGGCATGAAAAAAACATTAGCAAGTAAAGAACCGTAAAAAGTTGTTATAAGTGCAACGGACATCTGTGGCCCGATACTTGAAGGATCAGATAAGTTCTTCAACATATTAACAAGTCCGATTAAGGTACCAACCATACCAAAGGCAGGAGCCAGCGCAGCCCCGGTGTCAAAAATTCCTCTATTATTTTTATGTCTTTCTATGATACCCTTGATCTTAATGCTTAATATCCTTTTTATTACTTCAGGTTCCACACCATCAATTATCATCATCATACCTTTTTTTGTAAAAGGGTCCTCGATTGAATCGATTGTTTCTTCAAGTGCCAAAAGACCGTTGCGTCTTGCTTTTGAAGCATATTCTACAAAGGTGTTTATTATATCTGTATTATTTACTTTGTTTTCTTTGAGAATCAAAAGCGATAATTTCACAAATTGCTTTATATTCTTACCTTTACTGCTGATTAAAAGTGCTCCTATTGTGCCGCCTAGAACAATCAGTATGGACGGAACATCAAAAAAAGTAAGCAAAGAACCGCTAGTAATTATACTGAGCAGAATAAAGCCTATTGCTGTTACAAATCCGATGATAGAAAAAAAATCCATTGTATCCTCCTAATAACTATTATCTTTTAAGTTTTTTTGGCATAAATGACGAAAGGGATGAAACAATATAGGAACTGTTTCGACAAAATGACGAAATGAACTGAAATATTAAGACTGATATTTATAATATTATCATATTTTCGACATTAAAAGAAGACTGAAAAATCTGTAAAATGTATTTATTACACTTCCGTTACAATAAATAATTAAAATGATAAAAAATGGGTTGATATTTTGAAATGAAAATTCTATAATTAATAATTGAAGGGGAATTAGCTCAGCTGGTCAGAGCGCTGCGTTCACATCGCAGAGGTCGTAGGTTCGAGCCCTATATTCCCTACTTTTTTTGGGGGTATAGCGCAGTTGGGAGCGCGTCTGCTTCGCATGTAGAAGGCCAGGGGTTCGAATCCCCTTATCTCCACCATAAAATTTATTAGTGAAGTTGATTTTTTCGATATATCATTAATGTTTTTAAAAAGCCGATTTCAGCTATGAATAATCGACTTTTTTTGTTTTATATGAAATTAAAAGGTGTATTTTATAAGCAAGAAATTATGATATATACGGCAAAGACTTATAGCAATTTTATAAGTAGACTATTTATTAAATATAGTATGGTAAAGGAGTTAAGCTATGAAAAAAAATTATATTAATGTGGTTTGCAGCTGTGTTTCGTTTATTGAGAAAAATTTAAAAAGTAAAGTTGCTGCGGAGGCTGTTGTAAATGAAGCCTATTATTCTTATCCTCATTTTTATAGAATTTTTATGGATATTGTTGGAGAAACCATTACAAGCTATACCAGAAAAAGAAAGTTATCTTGCGCTGCAAATGATCTGATTGTTAACCAAAAACCGATAGTGGAAATTGCATTGGATTATGGCTTTAGTTCCCAGCAAACATTCAACCGAGCTTTTACAAATATGTTCAAAACATCTCCGCAGAAATACCGTGAAAAGGGTATGCTTGATGGCGTGTACAAGCCATTTTCCATTTCGCTATCTGGAAGTATACCGATTTCCTCAATTTCCGTTTCAATTGAAGAATTACCGCAAATGAAAGTAGCGGCTTTCCATTCATACAATGATAAAATAACATCGAAAAATCAACTTAGTCAGTGGGATAGAGTGGTAACAAAGGCTTGGGGAGGGTTGATAAAGTGGCAGATGGCTTATGAATATCAGAAACAGTATGGAAGAACCGATAAATTACCAAGTACAAAGGTTTTGGGAAATTTTTTTGTGAATAATGAGCTTCATCTATCACCTAATACAAGATATTTTGGATTTATTAATCCGCTTCCGTTTTGTGAAACGGAATTTGGCTATGAAGCCTGGGCCATGTTGGGGAATTATTCAAAGGGCCAGCAGCTTTTTCTAGATAATTATGAAGTGGAAATAAAAGATTTTTCGGGAGGCTTGTATGCTGTGGCAGAAGCAACCTATGGGAAGGATTCGAATTTGGATGAGAAATGGAAGATGCTTCATCACTGGTTAGCAGAAAATGAACATTATGAATATGGAGAGTACCAATGGCTTGAAGAGCATATTACCAAAGCTAATGAGGGCGGTTTTCATTCTTTTAAGCTTTTTATGCCTATAAAGCCAATAATTGGATAATACTCAACCTAATTAATAATAGTTTATATTAATAGGAAATGGTATTTTAAAATACCATTTTTCTTTTACTATCTATTGGATATTATTCAGTTCTATGAAAGTTTGAAGTTATACATTATTCGATATTTAAATTTATATTAATTCATAATATGACACAAATGGATTTGTACCCATTAAATATAAAAAAATATAATAAATTTCCTGAGCAATGAAGGAATTCCTATAATGGCTGTAGAATAGAAATATTGTAAATAATAAAAAACTTATTTAACTTATGATAATAAAGTAATAGGCGATTTAAAATTTGAGAGGTATCAATCATGAATTATGATAAATTCAATGAAATAATTGGTAAAATCGAAGGAGTAAACTACGTAAAGGTAATTTCAGAAGGAGATGCTTTAAAAGAAATTCATATTTTGGCAAGTAATTTAAGATCACCAAAGCAAATTGTTAGGGATATTGAATCGTCTCTTATAGCAGTATTTGATTATAGAATTGATAGAAAAATAATAAGTATTGCTCAAATACAAGTTGATGATCAGCAAGGGTTAGGCCGTATTAAATATGATGGAATTGCAGTAGAAGTAAAAGGAAACAATATAGATTGTACTGTTAGACTTGAGTATGAGGGAGACGAATATTCGACTTCTTTGACAGCTGTAAAAACAATAGCAAATAGATATCGAATTGTGGCGAAGACAACCATAGCAGTAGTTGAAATAATATTAGGACATCCATCCATCTTTGATATTCAGGATGTTATTTTAACTAAAAGTAGAGATGTGACTTTTATATCGGTTTTAGTTAACATAATTATAGAAGATAAAGAAGAAATTATGGTTGGATCAGCAGTTATTACTGAAGATGCTAATGAAGCTACTGTTAAAGCTACGCTGGATGCTATAAATAGACGAGTTCAGAAAAGTATTAATTAAGCTATAGAGGCCGATTAACATGATTCCCTAGCGGAGTGAAATATGACAGGTTTTAGCGAACCCCTGTTAATTTTACATAAAGGGGGATTTTATAATGAATAAAAAGAATTTAGTCAAAGTTTTACTAGTTGTTCTTGCACTTGCAATAGCTGGTGGCTCACAAGCTACTTGGGTATTCCATTAAATTAGATTAATCGGCCTTTATTTCATAAATTAGGAGGATTACACTTGAATAAGTTACCGTTAAAACTAAAGATATACTTTGCAATATTATATATAATTACGATTATCACATTGATAGTTTTTTTTATGAAAAATAAAAAGCCGCTTGATATGAATGATTTTACATATATGGATTTAATAGTTTTTTCAATACTTACGGTAATTACAGAATCCTTAACATTATATTTTAAGAATATTTCTTTTAGTACTACATTTGCAATTACAATTCTAACTTATGTTCAGTTTGGACCTTTAGTATGCACGATTGTGCTGTTAATTGGATATACATTTAGAATAATGAAGGTCGATAATAATGAATATGTGCATTTTTTCAATACACCTTTATATGGAACAATATTTAATTATTGTGTTCTAATATTTCCCATATATATAGGGAACTATATATATACGATGTTTGGCGGAAGTATAAGTGACAAGAATGTGGTTGATAATCTTGTGCCTCTTATACTGTTTGGATGTACATATTTTTTCCTGAATACATTTTTAATCTCAATCATACAAGGGTTGAGCATAAATAAGAATATAATTTATTGCTTTGTAAGCAATGTTAGACTTATGATATTAAACATTTTAGCAATGGTTCCTTTAGGTGTTCTTTTGGCGGTAGTTTTTATTGAATATCATTATGTCGGTGTGCTGCTTTTAATAGTACCGATTTTATTGATACGGTATACGTTTTCCCTCTATGTGGATTCAAAATCTCAATATATGCAGACTGTTGATGCACTTATGCATGCAATTGAAGCAAGAGATAAATACACTGAGGGACATTGTCAAAGAGTTGCAGAAATTGCGTGTCAAATTGCTAAACAATTAAAATATAATCAATGGAAGCTGGAACAATTGAATATGGCTGCCATGCTTCATGATGTTGGAAAAATTGGCATATGTGATGATATATTAAACAAGCCTGGTAAATTGACAATTGAGGAATATTCCATAATCAAACAACACCCTGTTATTGGCTATGATATTATTAAAAAGATAAGGAATCTTGAAAATATAGCTGAGATAGTGAAATATCACCATGAGAGATATGACGGTAAGGGATATCCTGAAGGGAAAAAAGGTGAAGAACTGAGTATGGATATATATATAATTCAACTGGCAGATTCCGTAGATGCAATGAAATCGGACAGACCGTACAGAAAAGCTCTTACTGAGGATGAAATCATCGATGAAATAGAACAAAATACAGGAACTCAATTTCATCCTGACATAGCTAAAATATATTTAAATATACTGAAAAATTAGGAAGGTTCGGAGGCTTTTAATATGTTTATTTTAGCTCTAGCAGCTGCCGTTATACTTGGATATTTGGTAGGGGGGAATATTAAAAACTTATCTACTGTCCAGTTAAAAGGGGCTTATTTAATATTATCGGGATTTATAATAGAATTTATAATAAACATGCTTATAACAAGAGGATATATGACCTCAGGACCTATAACCTTTATGATGGATGTAATAATGTATAGCTTACTGTTTGCTTTTGTCTTTGCTAATAGAACAAGCCTTTATCTGATGATTATGGGAGCAGGATTTATACTTAATGCCATTGCCATATTCAGCAATGGAGGGAGTATGCCTGTCAGCGAATATGCAATACAGTTAACAAGAATTACTTCCGATATACATAAAGAAGGACTATATACTTTGATTGGTGATCAAACGAAGTTCAAAGTACTGTGTGACTTTATACCTATAAATTTTATAGGAAGTTTTGTAGTAAGCATTGGAGATATCATTTCCGCAATAGGAATGATACTTTTTATTGTCACAGCAATGAAAAGTAATAAGCAAATAGAAAATAAGGTTTTAAAGGAAATATAGAGGGTCCGGCTAAAGCTGGTCCTTTTTCTTTAGCTTATTTGTATATTTGGTAGAAAAGTGTAGAAATAGCATAGAAGAATTGTTATAATATAATTTAGAATATGAGAAAAATCGAAGTTTTATGTGCTGGACATAGGAAAGTAAGTGTCGAAATATGCGGCTAAACATATGAATGTTATTTACTATGTGATATGAATGTGGGGAGAAGGTTATGATAGAGGCGCTGCTTCTGGCAATATTCTGTGCTAAATTAAGAGGGTATAAAATTATGCCTATATTTAAATCCTGGCATATCTACCCAACTCTACTGCTTAGTGTAGTGTACATATTTTTACAGGCATCTATTTTTATTGGAAATTACAGTTATATAAAATATGCTAAAGGCTTTGAAACTATTTATATTTGTACATTATTACTTATAATTATCAAGTATAAACAGTACATTGCGGCCATAAGCGGATCCATCTGCATATTTGTAGGAAGCTTTTTGAATCAGACGGCTATCCGTGCTAATAATGGCAAGATGCCTGTGTTTCCTAGTTTATCATACTTAACCGGTTATGCTTCGGCCGATTCATTTGAAAGAGTGAATGATATACATATTCTTGGAAGTTCTGCAACTAAACTTAAGCCTCTAACTGATATTATTGATTTAGGCTATAGTGTAATGAGTATTGGAGACGTTTTAATAAGGATATTTACATTTGTTGTAATATTTTATGCAATCACATTTATAAATAACAAACTACGGTATGATTTCTAGATTATAAAGACTTTTAATTATTTTAGTCGCAGATTTTATTGAAGCAAATACTCGTAATGTTCGTGGTGGAAGGGAAGAAGAAAGCATGCTAAAGTTAGCTATGTTAGAAATACTGGCAAGAGGAATACCCGAGGGGGTGTTATTTGTCTTCGCGGCTTATTTGTTTTCGAAGACTAAATTCAAATTTTTAAATGTAATAATATCCATTATATTATATGCCGTACTGATATATATTATCAGACTACTGCCTATTCAATATGGAGTAAATACAATTCTAACCTTGATGACTATGATAGTTCTTTTTGTAGTTATTAATAAAATCGAAATTATTAAGTCTATTCAAGCAGGAATTATTGCTATCATTATAGAATTCTTATGCGAAGGAATTAATATTTTCTTTATTCAGAATGTTTTTAAGGCGGATATAAATTATATTTTTAGTAAGCCGGAATTAAAGACACTATATGGGATACCGTCCTTGTTAATTTTTGGCCTGATCATTTTAGTTTATTATATACTGTTCTTAAAAAAGTCTAGAGAGGTTTAAGATGGAAAGGTTGGCAGGTAAGATCGCAAACTATTTAACTGATGAACTTAACTTTGACAATGATAAAAGAGATGTTATAGCATATGGTTTTTTTGCAATTTTACATACTATATTGTCAGTATTTCTCGTTATTGTATTTGGTCTTATTTTTAATGTAGTAGTTGAAGCATTAATTATATCCTTTACAACAAGTATACTTAGACGATATTCTGGAGGTGTACATGCTTCTACACCCGGAAATTGCACTGCTATCGGAACTGTTTTGTGCATAGGACAAACTTTAATAGTGAGGTTTGCACTTTGGCCAATACTCAATGTCAATTTGCTTATATTACTTGGTGCAGCAGCTTTCTTATGGTGTTTTTATATCATAAATAAGCTAGCGCCTATAGATAACCCTTCAAAGCCGATTGTTAAAGAAGAAAAAAGAAAAAGAATGAAAAAACTTTCTTTTGTTATTCTAATGAGCTATCTTGCAATAGTTTGTGTTAATATAGCCGTATATTTCTTTACAGCTTCGCACAAAGTGACTATATATTGCTTAAGTATTTATGCCGGTATGCTTTGGCAGACCTTTACTCTTACTAAAACCGGACATAAGATATTTAAAGGTTTGGATATATTTTTATCAAATATATTAATTTTTAGTGAAAGGGTGCTTGGAAATGAGAAAGACAAATAGAAAAGTACTTACTTTTGTTGCCGCAGCAGCTACTATAGTTGCTTCACTTGTAGCTTCATCTGCATGCTGGTGGTATGGATATCAGCCGGAAGAACCTAAATGCTTGCGTGACGAGTAATATAAGGTCGGTTATACCGACCTTATATTATTTAAAAATCCGCATCTTTAGTATTAGATTTAAGAGGTATATATAATGAATAAAACAGAAGATATAAAAAGAAAAAGGATTAATGATATTGTTTCGGTAGTAAAGCTCTCTTCACTATTATTTGCAGGTATTGGATTTTTCAAGAGATTCCTATATGAAAATAAAGCTATTAATGATGTAGGAAGTATGTTTGCTTTGTATGCAATCACAATGATGTCTTTTGTTCTTTTTTTAATATATGGCATATGGTCCTTTTCTACAATAAGGAGTCCTAAATCAAAATATTATGAGTTGGTTAAATGGGTTGAAGATGTATTCTTTATTGTTGTTTTTTTAATAGTTGTTGTTTCTACCGGTGCTGAAACAAGTGACTATAAATTTCTATTTTTATTTATTATTATTACTTCAACAATACAATCAGGTATGAGATACGGGATAATTATTGCAATGGTTTCCTCTGTAACTATATTGGCTATGGATATTATATGTATGCCCAATGTGTTAGTTAATCAATACTTTGAAAATGATATAATTATGGCAGGAATGTTTTTGCTTACAGCATGGCCATTAGGTTTTTACGTGAAAATTGAAAACGATCATATTAAAAAACTGAAAAATTTGGCAAATGAGGACGGGCTTACGGGTGTATATAATCACAGATATTTTTATGAAGCATTAAAAATGAAAATAGAGTCATGTGAACGGTCTAATAAGCCGGTTTCTATGATATTTATGGATATAGATTATTTTAAGTATTATAACGATCTTTATGGACATCAAAAAGGTGATGATGTTCTTAGAATTATAGCAGCTATACTGAAGGACAGCGTTAGAAAGGAAGATATAGTTGCCAGATACGGTGGTGAAGAATTTTCTATAATAATGCCGGATACGGATGAGGAAGAAGCCTTCAAGATGGCTGAGACTATCAGAAAAAGAATTGAAAACAAGTATTTTGACGGCGAGGAAAATCAACCAAATGGTAAAATTACTGTATCAGTAGGTATTTCTGTATTTCCCTATAAAGCTAAGAATGATATAGAGCTTATAAAAAGTGCGGATGATGCACTCTACAAGGCAAAGTTCTTCAATAAAAACAGGGTTGAAACCTATACTTCTATTTTGGATGAATTAAAAAATGACATTGAAGAGGAGCATATAGATCTTGTCACTTCTATAAAAACATTGATTAGTGTTATAAATGCTAAGGATAAATATACATATGGGCACGTGGAAAGAGTGGTGTTTTACTGCAGACTTTTGGCAGAAAAGCTTCAACTCGATGAAGAGCAGAAGAAAGAATTGATTTACGGAGCATATATGCACGATACCGGTAAAATTAATATCTCGAAAGAAATATTAAACAAAAAAATGCCGTTAACTAATGAAGAGTGGGAAATACTTAAGAGTCATCCTGCTAATGGGGTGGAAATAATAAAACCTGTGGAAGCATTGAAAAATATAGCACCATTAATTCTGCATCATCATGAAAGATATGATGGAAAGGGGTATCCGCAAAATCTTAAAGGTGAAGAAATACCCTATTTAGCCAGAATATTAACCGTTGCCGACAGCTTTGATGCAATGACGTCAAACAGACCATATACTAGGAGAAAAACCTATGAAGAGGCTGTTGAAGAGTTAGAAAGGTGTAGTGGTACTCAATTTGATCCCACAATAGCAAGGTCATTTATAGAATTGATAAAGGAAAAGGGAAATATGTTTGGTGATAAATAAACAGAACGGATGTATATTGGATAAAAAGACGAGGTGGAATTAAATACCTCGCCTTTTTATTTAACTGATGCTATTCATGATCTTGAAGTGCATCCCAGCCTTCTTCTCCTGTTCTAACACGAATTACATTAGTCACGTCATAGATAAATATTTTTCCGTCGCCTACTTTACCCGTCCTAAGAACCTTCTTTGCTGTTTCTACAACCAAATCTACAGGAACTTCGCATACTACAATTTCTACTTTTACTTTATGAAGCAGATTAACTTGTACTTCCACTCCACGATAAAGCTCCTTATAACCTTTTTGAGTACCACAGCCAAGTACATTTGATACAGTCATGCCAGTAATTCCTATCTTACTAAGCGCTTCTTTCAATTCATCAAATTTGTCAGGACGAGTAATGATCTCAATTTTAGTAATTTTTTTATCCATTGAAATACCCTCCTTATACTGTTCATGAAGATACCTTTTCTTCATGCTCCTTATGTATTTATATAAATATAATAACATAAACATAGCTTGGAAGCTATAGATGTGTGAGCTTACATTTTAATTTATCACTTTAGCAAAACTATAAAAGCTTTGATAGTTACTAAAGCAAATTTATGAAGCTTAAAATTTATATATTTTTATATTAAGCATAAATCTTCTCGTATTATAAGTTGAATTATTTGGAATAATATTGTATAGAAATAAGAGTTATAGTAGAAAGTTGTTCATGTGCTGAGAGGAGCGAATATAAGTATATGGATGAATTTACATATATAGCTGAAGGTAAGTTTTACGAAGGAGCTTTTCCCGAAATAAATAGAGTTGATATCAGCTTGACTCAGCTCCAGCAAAACCTAGCTAATATACGTTCAAAATTAAAGGAAGGAACAAAATTTTTGGCAGTAGTAAAAGGTGATGCTTATGGGCACGGACTAGTACCCATAAGTCGTGCGTTGGAAAGCTTCAAGTGTGATGTACTTGGGGTTGTAAGACTTACAGAAGCTTTAGCTTTAAGGCGTGGTGGTATAAAAATTCCAATACTAATGCTGGCACCCATAATGCCGTGTCAAGTTAGGTGGATAATAGAATATGATATAACTCCCATGGTTGATAATGAAAAAATACTAAATTCACTTGAAAAAAATGCCGAAGAAATAAATAAGAAGATAAAGGTGCATGTGAAGATAAATACGGGATTGAACAGATATGGAATAACATCGGAAAAAACAGAGGACTTTATTACTTATATTAAGCAAAAATGTCCTCATATAATAGTTGAAGGAATTTATACGCATTTTAAATCTCCTCAATCTGATGAAACCTTTACAAATTCCCAGATAGACAAATTTAAAAAAGTGCTGCAAAAGCTTGAATTAAAGCAATTGCGGCCGCAATTGGCCCATACAGCAGGATCTCCGGGAATTCTCTACTATCCTGAATCACATTTTGATATGGTAAGGTGCGGTATCATACTATATGGATTGGAGCATAAAGCTAATGGCAGCTTGGTCCCCATTGGAGTTCAGCCTATAATGACAATAAAAAGTACTGTTATCAGGATAGAGAATATAAAAGCTGGGGATAGCACAGGTTATGAAAATGAATTCGTTGCGGAAAGAGACATGCGTATTGCAATTATCGGAATAGGCTATGGAGATGGAATACAAAGAGGATGGAAGCAAGTGCTTATAAAAGGAAAGCGAGTTTCAATAATCAGCTATTTTATGGATGGTGTTATAGTAGACATTACAGCTATGGAAGACATAAGGGAATTTGATGAAGTAGTGATTATTGGAAAGCAGGGAGATGAATGCATAAGCTGGAAAGAGGCATGCCATAATATTAATGCATATATTGATGAACAAGTTCAAAATATTACTGAAAGAGTACCAAGGCATTACTATTATGACAAAGAAGATGTATCACAATAAAACTCCAAATGCAATCTAACATCAGAAGCACATGATACATCTATAGCAAAGGCCCATAAATAAAGGTTGTAAACAGGAAAACAATTAGTCCGAACACAGCTCCAACGATACAACCGTTTATTCTGATCCAATTCAAGTCATTACCAGCCTTTTTATCTATAAATTCGTTGAGAGCTTCATCAGTAAGATTGCTCAGGCATCTTTTCACTATAGAACCAATAAAGGCATGCTTGGAATCTAGAATTTTACAAATAAAATCCTTTATAACGGCTTCGAAAGAAGCTTTTAAAGCTTCATTGGATTTAAATTGAATCCAATAGCTTGTAAGCTGCTTTTTAGCCCAACCTATTACAGAAGAAATATTATCAGTGTATGGGGAAAAATTGTTCTGGATCATCTCTGATGTTGAAGGAGAATCTTCCATATTTGAATTATTTATCATTAAAATTATACTTTCTTTGAAGCTCTCTATTAAAGCCTTCAATTCATTATAGAGATTGATACTTTCAATAGTATCGG
>JAEZDX010000402.1 GCA_023417975.1 Bacillota bacterium | reverse complement strand
AAAAATTCAATCTCTTTTTCATCACGTACCTCCTGCACATATAAGCAATTTTATATAATTGAATTTTACACACTCCGGTTTTTTTTATAAACATATTAGTGTCTCAGTTGTGTTACAAATTTGAAACACTAACTATTTCTATACACTATCTTTACCCCCTGCAAAAATGCAATATGTAAATTATATAGCGTGTAAAAAGGGAGTTTAACGATAAAAAGACTGTGAACTCTTATTTATAAGGTCCACAGTCCTTAAAATATCAAGGAACCGAATTCAATTGCTAATTATCAAAACAAAACTACTTATAATTTAAAACTGATAAATCACTTAGCGCCGCTTCAGCAATATTGTACCAGGCTGTGTCCTTTAAAAGCTTCTTAGCCTCAAGCAAAAATTCTTGTGCTTTTTTGTTGTTTTTATCAAAGTAGTTTAATTTAGCAAGCCGGTATAAGGTTATTCCACGTGATATTCCTTGCTGATACTCTAAGCCTTTTTCCAGCTCTTCAATTAATTTTGTATCATGTCCAATATAAATATGGAAAATCAATTTGCTTTCCTTACGTATTAGTGCTGCTTTCTCGCCCTTCACTTTAGAGAGAAGCCCTTCAAGCTTATTCAAAGCCTCTTCAGCCTTTTCTTTTTTACCTTTGGAACAATAGTATGACAACTTTTTTTCGTTATATTCAAGACTTTCGCCTTTTGTCATTATTATTTTATCCAATAACTTTATGATATGTTCAGTTTGAAAATCTTCCCCTAAAAGGAGATAAGCATTCAATTCCAATTGAAGCAAAGCACTCTTTCTATATAGTATTTTCAGCTTCGAATTTTTTAAAAGCTCCAAATAAAGCTTTGGATTATTCTGAATATATAATACCTTCTCTAGCTCATTTGTTGTCTTTTTCCTAAGCTTGTTAAGCAAAAACATCATAAGATATATTACTATGAATAAACCGGCAAAATAAAAAAATCTATACATATCCTACCTACCCGGGAAACTTAGCTACAGCAGCCTTCGTAGTTTCAACTGCACGGTCTGCCAATTCTTCTATTGATAGGCTCAAATCTGTTCCAAGCTCCATCAATGCCATAGGATTCAACCCGGCAACGGCGAAGTATTTACCTGTATGTTCTGCACAAATAGTTGCAGCTACTCTGAAGGGAGATGCTCCTAATAAGTCACATGCAAATAGCACTTCATCTTCCTCAACAAAACTTTCCAATAAACCCTTTACCTTATCTTCTAATGCGCACAGATCATCTTCCTTAGTTAAATCTATGAAATACATGTTTTCAGGCTCGCCTATTATCATTTCCAAATTTCGCTTTACTCCTTCGGCATATCCTCCATGCCCCATTACTATAATTCTTTTCATGGTTTATCTCCTTTATGTCAGAGACCTTAATACTAATAATATTAAGGCCTCATCATTATTCTAAAATTTTATCGTTATGAATTACAACTATTATTATGCATAATATCCTGTTAAATAGCCGATCAAGGTTAGTACAGCAGCAATCACAAGTATAAGTCCCATCAATTTAAGCGGAGACCATTTCTTCTTTGAATACAAATAGTATACACCCAGAGTTAATAACAGCGGCAGCAGTTTTGGAAATATTGTATTAACTATTTTATCTGCATCAAAAATTACTTGATTCTTTAAAGTAGTATTCTTTGTGGCATCAAATACATCTCTTACGATCTTAATAGGTAAAGCTAAGCTTACAAAGGATGCTGTTAGCGCGCCTACAACAATTAATCCCAATACAGTCATTGTATCTGTCAACGTATCAAGTTTACCTGTGGACATGAAGCCATGCATTCCCTCAATACCGGACTTATAACCTAGCTTAAATAAATTCCAGCTCAAAATATATGTGCCAACTGGATAAATTATCATATAAATTACAGGTCCGAGCCATGAAATACTTTGAGAGGTTTGTGCAATAGATAAACATATTGTCAGCAAAATAGGAATTATCGTAGCAACCCATAATGAATCACCTATAGCTGATGTTGGTCCGATCAATGCAACCTTAACACTATTGATTAATTCAGGAGTACATGCTCCATTTGCATTAGCTTCCTCCAGACCACAAACAACACCGTTACATATAGATCCTACTTGAGCTTCTGTATTAAACAATGTAACATGTCTTTTTAATGCAGCAGCTTTATCTTCCTTACTTTCATATAATTCATCAATAACCGGAGCCATAGCCTGACCAAAAGCCATCCCAAGCATACTTTCTGCCTGCTGAGAACATCCATTCCAGAAAAACCAGTTAAAGAATGATTTTTTAAGCGTTTTTTCACTAAGCTTCTTACTCATAGCTATTCCCCCTTCATGGCTGCTAAATTTGAAACAGCAACGTAGTATAATACAGCAGCAATTATCGCTACAACTGCGACTGCCATGGTACTTAGATTAAAATATGTTACAAGTATAAATCCGATCAAGAAAATTGCCATGTGATACTTTTTCTTTAATAAGAAGGAAAGAATTATTCCCATTCCCAAAGAAGCCATCATGCCTCCGAATATACCTAATGCAGTAGTTATCCAACCTGGAATAATTGCAGCAAAATCTGCTTGCCCGGAAGCTGCAGTCATTGAAGTTAGAACTATTACTGCAGGAATGAAACGACATGCAAATCCAATTAATTGTCCAAACACCACATTTGGGATATACATCTTCTTCGTATCACCGTCTTCTGCATATTTATTTGCAATACGATTGAGTGGAAGGTTTAGTGCATAAGAAATGTTCCACATAATCTGACCTACTAAGCCGCCGATACCTGCAAATACAACTGCTAACCCTATAATCTCGGTAGCTCCCATTCCCTTACCAAATACCAATGCTCCGGCTACTCCGATATAGGTTGCATAGGATAAATCCCAGGCAACAGCACCACCGGGAGTTACGTTTCCCATATACATTATCTGCAATGGAATACCAACCAGCATCGCTGTCTGAACATCTCCTAGAATTATTCCCACAACGAATGCAGCAACCAACGGTCTGCCCAAGGTATACCAACCGATTGTGTTACCTACTATAGATCCAATGGAACCTAAATATACAAATAAGGCAATTAATATAATTTGGTAGATTGACATGATTATCCCCCCTTGATTTATTTAAATTGATTTTTTAAAGGCTTCCCAAGTTGTCTTAGCTGTAGCCGGTAATTGCTGAAAGCAAACTTCTATGCCCTTATTAGCTAAACTATCTATAATCATTACATCATTGTCACTTAGATAGAATATTCCGGTTGCTCCGCTTACTTTGTGGACTGTATCGTTTCTCTTTGCAATATTGCCTAAGGTAATTGACTCTGCCTCAGTTAATTCCTCTTCAATGGCAGGTAATTTACCTGGGTATCTCACAATAACTAAACGATTACAGCTACTCTCCGCTGATAAGATTTTCTTCGCTTCCTCAGTTGTTACAATGTGAGTTTTATAAGTTGAAGGGACTCCCATTGTCATAATTGATTTAAGCATTGGGTTTTTCGCACTTTCATCATCAATTGCAATAATCTCTTTGATTGAAAGCGTAGGGCACCAGGCAACTATTGTCTGTCCATGAATTAATCTATCGTCAACTCTTACGTATGTCTTTCCCATTTTGCTCCTCCTTATTTTACTTATCTTAATTATATAGTTCACACTTTAAGCAGCTTATACAATACATTTTCTTATAAAGCCCTGATTTTCAGCAATCTTTTTCTCTGCTTCCTCTTTTGAAACTCCGGTAAGAATCATTACTATTGCTGTTTTGCTTGAATAATCAGTAAATTTCAAAGTTTTAACAGCAGTCTCAGCATCACATCCTGTACTTTCCATCACAATATGCTTAGCCCTTTCCAGTAGTTTTAGGTTGGTAGCTTTCATATCTACCATTAAGTTGCCGTAAACTTTTCCTATACCTACCATTGAAGCAGTTGAAATCATATTTAAAATTATCTTTTGGCAAGTGCCCGCTTTTAATCGAGTTGATCCTGTCAAAACTTCCGGCCCCGCGTCAACCTCAATTGCTATATCTGCATATGATGATATTTTTGAATTTTTGTTACAACTAATACTGATACACTTTGCATTAAACTTTCTGCCATGCTTCAAGGCACCTATGGCGTAAGGTGTTCTTCCTGATGCAGCAATTGCTACCACCACATCCTTATCACTGATATTTATTTTATCTAAATCCTCTGCGGCTAATTCTTCGGAATCCTCTGCTCCTTCCACAGCCTTTACAAAAGCTTTTTCCCCTCCTGCAATAATTCCCATTACTTCATCAGTTGTAGAAAAAGTAGGAACACATTCCACTGCATCTAAAATCCCCAATCTTCCGCTAGTTCCGGCGCCCATGTATATAAGCCTGCCCTTATGCCTAAGTGCATGGATAACCGCTTGAATACATTTTTCAATTTGGGGTAAAGCTTCTTTTACAGCTTCAACAACTCTTTTGTCTTCCTCATTCATTATAGTAAGCATCTCAATGATGGACATGGTATCCAGTTTTAAGGTCTTCGGATTACGGCTTTCTGTATTTAAATGATCAATCACTACTTTATCCATGCAATTTACCATAGTTTATTTTCAATTAAGCTTGCATACATATAAGCTACAGTATAGCCGCTATTGTTGGATTCTATTTGACGAACCTTTCCGATAGTTGAGTAATAAGGATAGTATGGGAAGTCATTAATTTCTCCCTTGAAAACCGAATATTCCATTAAACCTTCATACCATTGTGTTATTTCGTCATTTTCCAGCTTGAAGTAAGCTTGAGGTATAAAGCCTACCAAATCCTCAAAGTTTTCACCATATATAAGCCGAATAGGATTTCCCTTTTCCCTCAGGTGCTTTACAGCTGTAGTGACAGCATCATGAGTATTTATGTGTCGAGGATGCATTGACCCGCGCCAATGCGTAATTACCAAATCCACTTTTTCATCTATGAAGTATTGTTCCAACCGTGCAGCAAACTGCTCCAAAGTAGGCATATTGCTTGAAACATAGCCAAGCCATATAGTATCTCCATTCAATTTTTCTGCAGCTCTCTTATTTTGATTAAGCAGTTCTTTCAAATATTCATCTTTTGCTTCCTGCGTTGCATTAGGATCTTCTAAACGTCCTTGTGTTACATGAATGTAAGTACAGTGAGCTCCTTCGCCGGCATACTTCAGCATAATTGGTCCGCCTAAAATTTCAGCATCCAAAGAATGAGCACCAATACTTACAACTCGTTTTATATCGCTCATGATATCCTCCTTCTAAATGTTCTTTTTATAGTCTACAAATGTTCTGAAAACTTTTACATTGTGCCTTTCATAGAACCTTCTGCCCGGTGCATCTGTGGAAACAAAATACAGATGATATATACCCCTTTTCTCCATTTCAAGCTGCATGATATCAAACAAAATACCGCCTATCCCATAATTTCTTACTTCATTCTTAACCCCTATAGGGCCAAACCGCATTGGATTGCCATCAATCATTCTCATACAAAAGCCTACAATCTTTTGTTCACCATCTAATACAAGCAGTATACAATTCTCTGCTGAATTATTCTGCATGGCAATCAATGCATTTCTTTTCCAACCTCCCCCAAATTCAAGCTTTAAAAACTCCAACAGCTCTAGTGCGTATTTATATTCAAAGTTTATAAAGGAGAATCCGGCTTGTTTAGCTTTTATTAGTTTATCGAGAGCTTCTTGGCTCAGCTTATAACCATGAAGGTCTTTGCACATTGAGTAGCTTTCTTTACCTGCTGTATAGCCCATTTTATCAAAAAACTTTATTGCACTCCGGTAATTATCTTTATCTATGCCCGGAAAAAAATAATTAGGACTATATGCTCCAAGTGTTACCGTTTCAGCTCCCATGGATTTTAATTTACTTTCCGCTTCCTTAATCAACTGTTGTCCAATGCCTTTTCTCTGACAGGCTTGATCTACAAACATAACGTTTATCCAACCTCTAGTTGGTTCAAGTCCTCTTTCAAGATATGGGAATTTTCTTTTAGTAGCAAGTAAAAATCCAACTACAGTATGAGCTTCTACAGCTATAAAGCAAAGTTCTGTATCAAAATTGTCATCAAATAAGGCCTGCTTGCGGAACTTTTGAACAGTAATAGGATCAGTGATCAGTGTGTTGTTCCAAAGCTCTACTACTTCTTTTTCATGCTTTTGACTATAATTCAGTATTTCCATTGTTCCACCCCCAGCTTAATACCAACTTAATCCTAATATGCCAACAGCATCTGTTGTAATATTAATATGTTAATATATTAAGTTGAGTTAATTATACACCCTTTTATTTAGTTTATGCAAGCTTTTCTTTTTTTATATTTACAAAATAATCGTCCTTGCCTGTGGTTTTCAACTCAAAAGAAGCTGCTTCTATAAATCAGAAACAGCCTGCATACAACATTCATTTAAATTTTTATATTTACATTAACAGAATACCAATCCTTATTGAAATAGGTTTCAGCATACTCAATTACTTTGTCAGCCTCATCAATGGCTATTCTTTTTACAAAAAATGTACATGTATTCCTTTTTATTTTCATTAACTTTGCTATTTGACTGTCGTTAACCTCTTTTATTGAATAATTCTCATTTGCCCACACAGGAACAATCTTATATTCTGCCAAGGTTTTATAAAAGGATTTATTGTCATAAATCTTTTTTGCTTGCTCAATACTTAGTATACGGCTGTCTACAAAGGAACTCTGATACGCTATAGGTTCATCATTTGCAAGTCTTATTCTTCTTACGCAAACTATTGGTTGTTCCCGTGGTATTTCCAGTTTGTCTGCTATGTTTGCGTTTATAATTTCTTCTATTTTATCAACATGCATGTCAATCTTGTAACCTTGCTGCAACAATTCATCACTAAAACTAATAGAAGTTAATCCACGAATCATTTGCTTTTTCGCTACGAAAGTCCCTACCCCTTGTACTCCAACCAGATATCCCTCATTGATTAAATCATTAAACGCTTTTCTCACTGTAATGGTTGATACATTATACTTCTTCTTAAGTACCGATTCACTGTCAACCTTATCCCCTGGCTGCAACTCACCTGACTTAATGGCATTTATTATATCCTGCTCAATCTGAAAATATTTCGCAACTTTATATTCCATAAAATATATTTCCTCCTAATATGTTAACATGTCTACAGATATGTATTATATCATATACTGCAGCAAATTGTTTATATAATTTTTGCATACTCATACATAAAAGAGGCTTAAGAGAAAATAGAGCAGAAATTCAGCGCTGCTGAATTCCTACCCTAATTTTCTCTTATATTTTCTGTAATACATAACTATAGCAATGATAAGAAGCAACACCAAGGTTATAAATAATATTATAAATACTTGTAGGTTTTGTCCTCCTGCTTGAATCTTATTAAGCAGTGAAGAGGCTTTTTCGTTTTTCGGAAGAAAATAATGGTTGGTTATTTCTCCCCAAGTATTTACTAAAGCTGCATTGCCTATAAGGGAATCAACGTACTTTGACTGTGTTAAGTATTTCAGCAAATTCGGAAGATTTTTCTTCTCAGGCGCGGTTACTATTAGCATACCCCTTGATTTATTATATGGTGAAGCAGTAAGCTGTATAGATGCCAGTGTTCTTGAAAAATCCTCAATTAAGCTTCGAATTTCATTTGAAAGAAAATAGCTATAGCTGCTGTCATATTTAAAAAACATATTATTATTTACTTTTCTTAATGCATTTAAGTCCCCAGGAGCACCAAGTAAAATTATATTGCTGTCACCGAGCTTTTCATTAAAGTTGCTATCCCGTACTACAGTTAGATTTCCCGTATTGTCATATATGCTTTTACCAATGTAAGCCAAAATATTGGAAAGCAAATTTAAATCTACTGAATCGGCATTATCAGGTACAATCACAGTAACGTTGTTTAACCTGCCATCCTTTACAAACGGCCATGGATAATTTTCAAAAAGAAAAGAATTCTCTGCCTTTGTTGGAAGATATATACTTGAAGTCGATATAACAAAAGCCCAAGGCATTTCTTCTGCTTTTAAGCCGCATTTCATATCAACAACCTCTAAGTCAAAGGCTATCTTAAGCTCAACATAGCTGCTTTTTATTGCATCGCCGGGTATGCTAAGTTCAATGGAATCATTATCTGCTGCAAATGCTTCAAGCTTCTTACTGCCGATAGGAATTCCGTTTATATAGACAGTTACCAAGGCTTTTGTAAAGTCAAGGTTTTTAGAGTATCTCATATTGAGTTTAACCTTGCTTCCCGTCACGAGCTGTCTGTTCTTCGGTAGCTTTATACCAATAGTTGTTTCCTGATGCAGCGGACCTTTCATATATATTCCGTCTCCATAGCCTAAGTCCTTAATAGAGATATTACTTTCTACTTCTTTTTTTGGCTTTATACTAACATCCATATCCTTCCCCAGGAAACCTATATTACCGCTCACTTGCTTCACAAGATCTTGATTAAATAAAAACTTTACTGCCTTATCCAGCATACCGTCATTCCTGTCTGTAATTAAGCACATAAGCTTGTTTTCCTTGTTGTAAGGTGAGTCATTTCTTAAAATCAATGCGCCTTCCTTAGCATTTGAGAAGGCATCCTTGGGAAAACTATTACTTATCTCCTTAGGTACTTTGGTTAGCTTCCCTATGTAGATTATATTGCTGGCCTTTTTAATATCTTCTCCTACCTGTGAATAAGCTTCCATATTTATTTTAGTATCACCATCCTTCAAAAAGGATCCAAGATTGGCCGAAGCTTCAAAGGCAGCAGCCAGTTCCTCCTCGTCAGGATTGTCCGGCAAGATTATTATAGTTTTTGCCGCAGCGGAACTCTCACCTGCCCTTAAAAACGGGTATGGATATTCGGATATAGAATCCGTGGGCTTTTGTTCATTGAATTCCAGATGTATGAAAGAACCGTTTTTTATTGTAACCCAATTACCCTTATTTATATCATCAGCGCACTGATTATCGGATATTCTCCTATACACTTCAATTCTTAATTCATTGATTCCTTGCTTTATATATTCCACAGGAAGACTTAGGGTTATTACCCCGCCATCTTCTTTAATATCCGTAAGCCTCATAGAATGTGAAGCTTTGTCATTTACAAATAAAGTAATTGTAGACAGATCCTTATACAACAGTTCACTTTGAGTTAATGAGAAACTAAATTGAGCGCTTTTAACACTCCAATGCTCATCCACAGAAAAGTAGCTTCTGTCGCTGCTAAATACACCTTTTAAATTTATATCTCTATTAGTATAATAGTTTTTCGAGAGTATTTCGTCTTTAAATGAGACTTTTCTATTTTCCTCCGCCTTTACAATTGTGTTCATAAAAAAGCTTTCATAAAAAATCAACATTATAAAAGTTATTAATAAAATACATAAACAGCGAAGTAGTCCGTATTCTGACTTATTTTCTGAGTTTAAGCGTAATGATAGTCCTTTTATTGAGTTCTTCATACCGTTTCCCCCATTAAAATCTTTCTGTTTTATACCACTTTACTTCCAGTTTCAATACTCGATCCTTAATATGCTGAATTATTCCCTTTACGGCAACAAACAGCCAAAACTGGCAATAGGTAAAATACATAAGAAGTATTAGCAAAATATTTTTATAATTACTTTCACCTTTCTCCATACTTAAAGCAATAGAAATTTGAAGAGCAAATATCATATAGGCCATAAACCAAAGTAAAGTAGTATTTCCTGCAATATTAAGCTTAATAATTCCTAGTGTACCCAATATGAACATCACATCGGATATTAGGGTAGAGCTTAAAAAGAAGAAATAAATAGAACTAAAGTACAGCAAATCAAAACGTACATACCTAAATTCCTTAGAAAAAAGAAGCTTAAAGTTTTTTGCCAGCACATATATGTTTCCCTTAACCCATCTGCTTCTTTGACGTACCCAAACGTCCATTCTTTCAGGCTCCTGCTCCCAGGTTACAGATAAGGGCATAAATCTAATTTTATAGCCTTCTCTGTAAAGCCTGAAGCTTATTTCAGTATCCTCTGCTATAGCCTTAGTATCCCATCCGCCAATTTTATTTATAATATCCTTCCTTATAATAAAATTTGTTCCCGGTATAGTGCATAGCTTAAATAGCTGCCACCTGCCCGCTTGAACCATCCATTGAAAGCCTAAGGTCTCTATATTAATAAACTTGGTTAATAAATTTTTATTTTTATTCCTCGTTCTGAACTTACCGATTACAGCTCCAAGACTGTTATCTTCTGCCATAGTATGAACAAGATACTTAAGTGCATTTTTCTCAGGGGTATTATCGGCGTCATATATTGCTAACAGTTCTCCTCTGCTCCGTTGAAAGCCTATGTTCAAAGCATTGGATTTACCCTTTCCTCCATTTTCTTTGGTAGTGTTAATTATTGTCATATTATAATCGGGGTACTGGAGTTTCACCTTTTCCAGTATTTCTCGCGTATTATCCGAGGAGTTATCATTAATTATAATTAACTCCATTCTGTCCTTTGGATAATCCATACTTAACAACGACACTGCAGTCCTTTCAATTACCTTTTCTTCATTGTGAGCTGGGACCAATATAGAAACCATCGGATAATCCTCCAAAGGCTTATTCATATCCAATCTCAAGGTTTTAAAGTAATATACATAGCCTCCGATGGTAAGTACTATGTTTACAAATAACATTATCCAAATGGATGTAATGCAAAATAAAAACAAGTAATCTGCCAAGCCTAAGCCCTGACTCATAATATCACCTCAAATGTTTTCTTCTATCTGTACCTTTTCCTACTATAAAAGCCAAAATGAATGCTATTATAAAGACACCTACTATCACCAGCACAAAGGTCATAGTCTGTTTTATTCTTTTATTAAATGTTCCAAGTTGTTCTTGTTGATTAACATCGGTATTGCTGTTTTCAGGTTCACTAACGGATTGTTGTGCCGGTGGTTTACTTCCGTTAATCAATATTTCTCTGTCTTTAACCTGTATAGTTAAGTTTTCAAAATCCACTTTATTTTGAAGGTCTCTTATATCTAAAATACTTATTTCAAGCTTTCGCAGAGCTTCAATTTCAGCTTTCAGCTTATCAGTTTCATCATCACTATTAAATTCCAATATGGAATTCCATGTCTGAGGCTTGCTTGCATTATGAGTCAGATTTTGAAACACCGCTGCTGAAGTATCATCTTTTGGGCTAGGCATTGATGACATATATGTTCCCTGCCAAGCAGTACCTGGACTAACATTTGTGAAATATCCCTGCCATGTACCGCAGCTTATAAATAGTGAAAAATGCTTTAATACGTTATTTAACTCGCTGTCAAAAAGAGCATCTATAGGAGCAGAAAAGCCTATAGGATAAATGCCATATTGTACGTAAGCCCTTACTGCTGTATCCATAAGCTTTTCAGGCACCATTTCTTCCGAACCGCTTAAGGGCGAATTTCCGTTTAAGCTTTGATCCCATTGATTCGCTGCCCTCCACCTCTGAAGATTCCCCATCACTGGGGTACCTCCCATTCGCTGCATTTCTTTCACTACTGAAGCATATTTTTGCATCTGCTTAAAATCCGTATTAACAAATACAGGGCGGAGCTCCATAATGAACGGAACTCCTTGGGAATTCAGCCATGCCGCAGTACTTTCTAAAGCATCAAGCTTTGAAAACGGACTTATATTATTAAGCTTTATATATATTCCTGAAGCTTCTTCTTTTGAAATATCAAAAAACAAATTAAAAAGCTGTTTAAATACAGTTGATAGCTCTCCTTTTGTATCAATAAAAGAAAAGCACCAAACATTGCCGCTATTTATTGCTAGAGGCAGTTCCTCATTTCCCATAATACATGTTCCAAAGCTATTAACCGTATGTTTATCGGTTATACTTATTCTTGGCACTTGCTGCCTTTGACCTGTGAGAATTCTGTCTATTTGATTTTTATTATTTACATAGCTGCTTCGCACTTCCGACATATTGTCAGAATAACTGTTAATGTCAAAGCCTTTTACTATTCCATAATCATAATACTTTTCTATTCCTCCGCCGATCCAAAGGATTTTACCTTTAAAGTTCTTTAAATCCTGTCCGAGTTTTTCATTAACCTCAGCATTTTCCGCACCCATTATTAAAATGTACTTAACATTACTCAGCAATTCCGATTTATAGTCTTCAATATCACAGGTGCCAACCTGCCTGCAGTATATTCTTGCAAAGTCAATAACTTCAATAATTCTTTGTTTAATATTTTCTTCACCACCGCCATACAGCAGTAGAGCAGAATTATTGTCTTCTACTGCTTCAGTGCTGTAGACTGCAGAAAATGGAAGCAGTAATTGAAAAAAAAGTAGAGCAAACAAGCTTTTTACTATAAAACCTTTTTTAGTTACTGTATTACACATCATACTCCATATCCTTCTCTGCCAGCCTTCTATACTCCATAACACCTTGAATATGGTCATTATATTGTGCAATACCGATTTTAAGTTCTATATTGATACTAACTGTCTTATTTGAATTACCGTGATTGTACGCACTAACCTTTTCTTTTATTCTATCCTTAACTATTGAAGCACCTTTAGCATCTGTAAAAAGTAAAAGAGCAAAGGTCCTTCCATCTTCAAGAATATAGCTGCTGTCTTCCATTCTTGTACTTTCTGTAACCCGTTTTCCTATTTCTTTAAGAATGAAGCCCATCTTGCTTTCACCTATTATGCTCCGTATATCTTCAAAGTATGAAAGCTTTACCAACATTAATGTAAGCGTCAGCTTGTGTCGTTTAGCCAGACTCATATACTGATTCAAAACTATGAGGAACACCTGAGCATTATTGAGTCCGGTGCTCTGGTCTATAGTTACAAAGGACGAGTAATTTTCTTTTAGTTTTAAATTTTCAACCTGTATATCACGAATTTTGCTTCCGATGAAAGAAGCTGAAATAGCTGCAGCCGGGAACATTACCAACCAGAAATAAACATGCATTTCCACTGTCTGCCTAAGTACAATATTGCCGTATAATACATAGCTTCCGTAGAAAAAGATAATTACCACAACAGAAGTTAAAGCTGCAATTGTTCCATTAAAATACGAAATTAAAATTACTGCAAACAGTGCACTGAGCATTATCAAATTTTCTAAGTAATATTCCTTAGAAAGCACACTAAATATATTGACCAAGCAATACATGATAATAATCATAATAATTATCCAGATATCCACTTTTTTCGTTTGCAAATTAATCCACCACTCTTCCTACTTAAATATCCCGATTTAAACCTTATATAAACTTTCCTGAATGTTTCCACTGCCTGCCGTGTTTTCTGGCATGCCTATACCCATGTATAAACCGTACATCATTAAGATGTAATTTGAAATATATGATATTCACTAAAAATATAAGTTCACTCAAGAACATAAAATCAAAGCATACATTGAAAAGAAATAAATGTTTTGCCAAATCGGCATCACCTGCACCTACAAAGGATATTCCGAATTGCATCACCCCTATGAGTGCTACAGCTGCGAAGGCTTCTATTTTTATTATTGAATTTGTGTCCTTTTTTCTATATTTGTCTACATACAGCTTTATTAGTCCTGCAAAGTATACTACATAAAATAGTAATATAAATTTAAAACTATCCGGGAATATCCTCTTTTTTATTGTGCTCCAAAAAGAAAACATTATAGCTTTGCTTCCATAATTCATTCCTTCAGACTTTTCATAATTGCCTAGCACATTCGGTCTTATATCAAAACTATTTTTTGCCGTAATATTCAGTTTTTCATCCAATCTGTCAGAATGAGTCATATAGTATTTCATTATTGATATAAAACTATAATTGGTATAAAATTCTTCATTCATAACTTTAGATTCCGGATCTATTATTGAATACTTATCATAGTAGGTAGTTCCTTTCAATATGGAATACTTACCGTCAATACCTATTTCCTCAGTGTCCTTTTCGGGATTATCTGAATTCATAAGAATACCTCTTGTTAAGGCATGATATTGATTGATATGCTCTATGCCATTAGAGCCCGATAAATATACAAAGGCTGAGCACGCTGTTATAAATATTGAACATGCTATAAGCACAAGCTTCCATGACTTGTCCTCTCTAAGGGCATACAATCTGAAGCATAGTAACAATATAAATACTACTGCGGGAGTATTTTGCTGCTTTGCAGTAACAAATACTAAAGCTGAAATTAGAAAAGCAAGTAAATTCAAAATAGATGTCCCCTGCTTTTTTAAGATTCTTACAAGGAAAGCAAGTGTGAGAAAAAGGAACACAAAGGATGCGGGCTCCCCGTAGAAGGAGCTGAAGTAGGCTATATACCCTATGTCACCAAAAATAAAAATACATAAAACAGCCGTAATAATTGCGGGCAGCTTAATGGTTTCAGATATATCACTTAATAAAATGTAAAATGCAAATACAAATAGTATACAGTAGATGGCAGCTAAAATCCTCATATCAAATACTGACCCATATCCTAAAAGCTTACTTACATCAACAGCCAACTTTATAATGAACGAAAGAGATGAAAGAAGTATTGAATTACTGTCCAAAGTATATTGCCGTATACCGTATAGTCTACTGAAATACCCAAAATGCCTATCATTAAAACTGGTAGTCAGATAGTATAACCCTGAGTTATTCATTTCTCTGTAAAAGTCACCATTATCAGCCATGCCGATATAAGGCTTTATAAATAGTGCTTTCACAATAATGTAAATCAGAACTATGCTTCCTAACAATATGCCGGTTTGCTTCCTATTCATTAGTTTATTTATCTTCATTCTTACGTCCTCTCTCAGCACATAAATAGAATAATACTCTAATATTTATATATTCGTCATTTTCGCCTTATTTTTGATAATATTTGTCATTTTTTTAATGCGTAATATTAAAATTATATCATCCACTGTGTAATATTGGCAATATATCTTCCGATAATATAATGGATGATTTGCAGCTAGATTATATATTTGAGTTCCTTTTGAGTGAATAACTGATCTATTTCGCTTCTAAAGAAGTCCTTTATATCATCCATACTCTCCTTTGGATATACATATTTCCCATAACCGAACTGCCCAAATTTAAACTTTCGCTGTTCATCCTCCATTGGCAGCTTGCTCTCCGGGAATATCTTCAAAATTCTATTTTTTGCTATTGTTGTATAACGGTGAGATATGACTTCGAAGGTTATAGGATGCTCCATACCTTTAGGAAGCTTGTTACGCAAATGAATAAACAAATCATGGTATTCTTCTTTCCAATTAGGATATATAAACACAGGGGCAACTAAGAATCCGGTAGGATATCCGGCTTCAGCAACTTTCATGCTTGCTTCCAATCTCAAATCCCTCGAAGCAGTGACATGCTCATAGTTATTTATGACGGAAGAAGTGTTTATACTGAATCTTATTTCTGTATGTCCGTTATGCTCCAGATTTAAAAGAGAGTCTACATCGTTGTATTTTGTTACAAACCTGAACCTCCCATTAACCATCTGTCCAAAAAAGTTTATGGCTCTCTCCAAAGAATGAGTATATGGCTCTAAAGGTATTGGATCGGAAGTGGCAGAACCTTCAAATATAGTTATATCCGGAAGCCTTTCGGTAATATGCTTTTCAGCTTGCTTAAGTATATCATCTATATTTACATGTACTCTTACAAAAGGCTTATCTCCAAGCTGAGTATTCAAATAACAATATTCGCATTGTCCCATACACCCGGAAACCAGTGGCAGCTGATAATGTGCCGAAGGCTTACAGGACTGAAACTTCAAACTTTTCTTAGTGCCTACAATTAAAGTTCGTTTTCCTTCCTTATATTGTTCAAACAAGCTCTCACCAGGTATATACTCCTTATACTTATTGGAAGACAAATTCACTATTTCTATATCAATGTTATCCTTAAATTTATCAAAAATCTCTCTGGCAATTGGATAGTTTAATGAGTCTTTTTCAAAAATAATTCGCTTTGGTATAAACATTTTTATTTTAAAATCCGCGATGACCTGCTGATTTTATCCTCCTTTTTCATAGCTTATTTATAGTATCCTCGAAAGCAATTTGATTATGCGGATAGGCTTGTACTCATAATTATCTACCAAGGTTTAAATATATATGCTACAATATAAATATTTGCTATATTACACAATATTAGGGGGTTATTCCATGAACGGCAAGCTTAAAAATTTATTATCAAAACTTAAAAACGATAAAAAATTCCTTATCATTGTCATTTGTATACTACTGCTTGTGACGACAGTTCCCAGTGCCATAATCTTATCCTCAAAGAAAAGTTCCGATACTCCACTTGCAACCTCAGTATCTCCGGAGCCTACATTAAATAGTTCTACACCGGAAGTATCGGATAAAATTATTGCCCCTACTCCAACAAATGAAATGGTTACAGCCGGCACTACTCCTGTTCCCGGCGATAATGATTTAAAAAACACACCTACACCTGCAAGTACAAGCAAACCTGCACAGCCAACTCCAACCACTGCTCAAAAACCTACTGATAAACCTGCTACATATGCTTATGGAAACACCTCCGGTAACATTACTAATGAAGCTACTACCGGAAGTGATGGTACATATATATATTATAGAAATCCAAGTGACGGAAATAAGCTATATAAAATTAAGCCTGATGGTACTTCTAAATCTAAAGTCAGTGATTTATCACCAAGTTGCATAAATGTGCTTGGTGATTGGGTATATTATCTTTCCGGCTTTCCAAATCACGCAATATATAAAGTAAAAAAGAATGGCTCCGGCAATACAAAAATAACCGATAGCATTTCATTTGCTTTTTCCGTTGTTAATGAATGGATCTATTTCTCCGAATCCGGAGGTGATGGAAACAATGATTTATATAAGATCAAAACAGATGGAAGCAGCAAAACAAAAATAAACTTTGGTCCTTCGAATTCTTTAGTTTCTATTGACCCTGTAAATCCGACTGTAGTTGGAGACTGGATCTACATGACATTATTCAATCCTTCGGATAAATGCAGCGAACTTTTTAGAGTAAAAACTGACGGAAGTGCTGCTGAGAAAGTATTAAATTCAGGAAAGCGATTCTATGCTATTTCAGATGGATGGATTTATTACGCCGGTCAAAAGAATGAGCTAAGAAAAGTCAAAATTGATGGAAGCAGTGATAAACTGCTGTTTTCACTACCAAATCCGGAATGTTATATATATTCCGTAAATGTTTCAGGCGGATATGTATACCTTTCTACGGATTCAGACAAAGACGCACCTCAAGATATAGGTATGTATAAAATTAAAATCGATGGTACAAATTATAGCAAGCTTTTAAGCGGGCACTGCAGATTTATGAGCATTTCGCTTGACTGGATTTACTTTGAGGCACTTGGAGCTTCACAAATAGAATTCTCCAACGGTGTAACAAAAGTTACCATCGGAGATTCCAGTCAGCTGCTTAAGATAAAAACAGATGGAAGCCAATTAACCGAAATAAATTGATTATAAACTTTAATTAGCTTATGTTTTTGTTTTTATAAAAAAAAATAAAGGTAGAAATTCAACGAAAAGAATTTCTACCTTTATTATCATTCTATATCCCAACCCGGTAAGTATTTTTTCGTATTTTGAAGCATTTCGTTAAATAACTTCTCTGCCTCATCTATTGGTATAGCAACAAGAGGGTCATTTGTGAATGCTGCAAAAGCAAGCTTTTTATCTTTATTTAGAGCTGCCTTTAAAATTGTCTCCTGATTCTCAACCTGTCTTATCACCAGACTGTGAACCGAAGCCGGAAGCTTTCCTGCCATTATGGGTGTAACACTGTCTCTTCTGAATAGCGCATTTGTTTCTACTACAGCACCTATTGGTACATCCTTCATCTGACCCATATTGGGCATATTTACGTTAGTAATCAGCTCTTGAAGCCCTAATAGTGCTTTTATTTGCTTTACTCCCTCTTCTCCGGTTTCCTTAAGCTTGAACTCTTCCTCTCCGTTTACAAGTTTTCTGGTCTTCTCCAGTCTCTGCTTCAAATCTTCCTTTCTCCATTCTACGGTTGTAAGCCCAAACTTCCACGAACTAACAGTTTCAGGATTCTTCAAATACCAATACCCCGGCACCGCTTCTGCCAAATGTCTATCCCCTGCAGCTGCTATAACTCCCAAACGTTTAAAAAGATCGAATTTAACCCTTTGAGCTGATGCAAAAGAATTGTTCATCCAGTGACCTTTATCAGTACCTTCATAACCTTCCTCATAATACTTATCGGCAAATTCCCTATAAATTTCTATCAAATTCATTCCCTTATAGCTTGCCCTGTCAATCCATGTGAAGTGGTTAACTCCAAGCACATTAATATGTATATCCTCTCTGGATGCATTCTGTATTCCCTTGATATCCTGCAAAGCCTTCGCCAGTACACTTTGAGTTCCAAATACTTCATGACAGCAGCCGAAGGCTTTAATTTCCGGGAATACCTCATATAGAGTCCTTGTACATAGGGTCATAGGGTTCGTATAATTTATTATCCATGCATCCGGGCAAAAGGCTTTAATTGACTCTGCTATTTTAACATACATAGGAATAGTTCTTAACGCTCTTACCAGTCCCCCCGGTCCCATAGTATCTCCTACCGACTGATAGATACCATACTTTTCAGGAGTATGTACATCGGATTCCATTTCATCAAAGGTTCCCGGGAGTATAGAAATAACAACAAAATCAGCCGATATCAATGCCTGTTCCAGCGTTTCTACGGCTCTGTAATTCCATTTTCCTTTTACATCTTCTCTTTGCTTGAGCCTGTTTCCGATAACTTCGTTATCTTTTGCAGCAGCAAAATCAATATCGTAAAGAAAAACCTCACCGCTGAGACTTTCTTCGCTAGCCAGATCACTCATCAGTCCCCAAGCCCAGCCTCTTGATCCTCCTCCAATATATGCAATTTTTATTTCTCTTACTGTACTTTCTGAATAAATCATGCTATCACCTCAAATATTATCTTGGCCTCATTGTACAGCAATACTTTTATAATTTCCTTACAATAATTGCACTTTTGAATTATTTTCTGCATTTTTTGCTCTTTTCTTTTTGTATGTGTTAGAATAAAACCGAGGTGATTAGTATGCTCGAAAATTGTAACGACTTGCTGGTAAGTGATAAGCTATTTGATATTCAACATCTTAAAATCAGCAGTAACGCCAGCATGGCCACAAGACATTATCACCACCATTACGAAATCTACTATCAGCTTTCCGGCGAAAGATATTATTTCATAAAAGATAGAAGCTACTATATAAAAAAAGGGGATCTCGTTATTATTAATATGTTTGATCTCCACAAAACCTCTTATGCAGGTACAAATGATTATGAGAGAATACTCATTAATTTCAAAGCAGAATATATTGATGATTATTTGGCTGCTTCCAAGGATATTGATGTGCTTCAAACGTTTAAGAAATCTTCAAATGTGTATAGACTTTCTCTTCAAGAGCAGACTTTTGTTGAGCGGCTTTTGAATAAAATGATGGAAGAAAAAGAACATACTTCCCCTGGAAGCCATACTTATTTAAGGCTTAATCTCATGGAACTGCTTATTTTTATTTCAAGACAGTCTTTTAAGCCACAAAAACAGTACTTGGAATTTCCAAGTACTATGCATAAAAAAATATCACTTGTTACAAGATATATAAACGCTAATTTTTCAAATAAACTGACCTTGAATCAATTAGCACTTGATTTTCAGGTTAGCCCATTTTATTTGTCCAGAACCTTTAAAGAGGTAACTGGTTTCAGTTTTATTGAATATCTGAACATCACAAGAGTAAAAGAAGCTCAGAGGCTTCTTATCGATACAAGGCTAAGTATAACTGATATTTCCCAAGAAGTAGGCTTCGAAAGTCCCACTCACTTTGGAAGAGTATTTAAATCCATAACACAAAACTCTCCATTGAAATTCAGAAAAACCAATTATAAATCTATGTGAAATATCGTTTTTTCCATCTTTATCAGTAATCTCTATAGTTATTACTTTTGAATTTCCATTCTAAAAAATTTTAAATAAGAGGCAGCATAGGCGGCAATACCATAAATTGCGCATACAAGTAAGGCTCTGCTGTAATTAATCTTATCGAGACTTGATGCAAATGCTTTTAAATAATAAGTGGGTAAATAAGTTGATACATTTGGAAATACTCCGCTTACAAAACTGCCAAGTACTAACAATGCAACCATAACACCTATAACTATTCCGCTGTTTTTAACAAGTATAGCTATAAATGCTGTTAATAATATCAGTGTAATAAAAGGCAGTATTGTCAGTGAATAGGTCTTTAAAGTGTTTATAAATTGTCCACTGTCCACCACTCTGCTTCCCCAGAGCAGCAATCCCATACCATAGGCTGTAATCAGCACAAATAACAGCATAAGTATTGTAACGAGGATACCGGCTATAACTTTTGATATTATCACTCTTCCTCTTGAAAAACCGTGCAGCAACGGCAGCTTAAGAGTTCCGTTATCGTATTCGTCGGAAATTAAAAATGTTATAATCAGGGTTGCAAATATAGGCAGTAGAAGGTCTGATATGATAGATAGAATTTGAACCGGAAAATATGGTCCTTTCAGCATATCAATCATTTTAGCACTTATCTGCTCCGAGGGTGTAATATTGCTCACAAGAAAAGCAATGCCAACTGAAAATACTAACAATATAGCTAAAAATATATATATTCTCTTGCTGCGAAATATTTTATATAACTCATTTCCTATTATACTTATCATGTTAAGCCTCCTTTGTCATTAGGAAGAATAGCTCCTCCAAAGACGGTTTTATTTTTTCTATTGCGTTAACCTTAATACTATTCTTTGATAAATACTGCTGCAAATCCGTTACATCCGAACAATTGGTTTGAATCATTACAGAATCGATGTCGCTTGATATATATTTAATATCTTGAATATTTTTAACAAGGCTTATTACCTTCTCACCTTCTGAGGTGTATACATTGAACAGATTGAAATTTCTCTCCAATATGGACTTTATATCGCCATTATATATTGTCTTTCCTTTGTTTATTATAACTACCTTATTACATACCTTTTCCACATCATGAAGAAGATGTGACGATATAATAAAAGTTATTTTTTCTTCATAGGCCAACTTCTTTATTAAGTTATATATGTCCTTCATACCTTGAGGATCCAACCCGTTAGTAGGCTCATCCAATATAACTATTCTAGGCCTGTTTAACAGAGCCCGTGCTAACCCAAGACGCTGCTTCATTCCGGTGGAGTAGGTTCTCACTTTATTTTTTGAAGCATCAGACAATCCCACAAAGTTCATTAATTCATTAATTCTTTCTTTAGTGATGTCTTTATAGAAATTGGCGATCAGCTTTAAATTTTCATAGCCGCTCAAATAATCATAAAATGAAGGTGATTCCGACGTAAAGCCAATTGATTTTACAGCATCCCTCTGAGCGTTATCAATATTATAGTTTTGGATAGTCACAGTACCGGAATTTTTATTTATGAGCTTTAATATTATCTTGATAGTGGTTGATTTTCCCGCACCGTTGGGGCCTATGAGACCTACAATGTCTCCTTCCTCCGCATAAAAACTCAAATTATCAACGACACATACCTTTGAATAACTTTTGCTTATATTGCTTATTTCTATGATTTTCTTAGTATCCACATTATCTCTCCTTTATCTGATAATTTTCTTTTTAAAGCTTTTAATGCTTTATGCTTGGTTACTTACCCCCAACAACTGCTTTCTTCCTCTGTACTTAAGAACTGTCTCAAGCAGCTTTTTCACAGCTATTATGAGAATTAGTGCCAGAATATATCTAAACTGATATATTACCTGTAAAAAAGTATAATTATTATTTATACCTTGAACTATTACACCTGCTGCCCAGTAGAGCTCATATCCGGCAATAGCTGCCACAAATAGACTGGAAAGAAGGAAGTATATTATAGAAAGCCCTCTAAATTTGTTTTCTTTTCCCAATGCCCATTTTTTAAATTCCTTATAGGACCCTTTCCTCAGATTAGGCCTCTTTAATAAGGTGCTCACAATAAAATTTCCATCCAAAGGCAACAGCGGTGACAAATTAGCTAAGATAAGCGAAAGATTAGTAATACTGCATAAGAACAATATGTTCCTAATATTTCCAGAAGCAAACTCGGATAATATTATTGCTGACGCTGCAATAATCAGATTGGTATATACCCCTGCCGCCCAGACATAAATGCGTTTCTTAGGCTTGATTGTATATATGCCCGGCATTTTTAAATAAAACATAGGAGTAAATACATACAAAGCTATAACCAGCTTTGACGGTCTTAGCCCGAATCTATATCCTGCTATGCCGTGAGCCAGTTCATGAAGTCCTATACTCACTATAAAAATTATAAGCGACACTGATATTCCCAATGCATAGGATCCTGACAGCGCATAGTTGGAAGCCCTTACAAAGTTGTGAAGGTTTTTTGCAAAGAATACAATTGAAACGCCAATGATAGCAGCTGTAATATATATAATGTAAGGAAATAGCAACTTATTTAGCTTATCTAAGAAGTTATAAATCTTATTCAATTTGAATTCCTTTAAGGTTATGGATAAGTAATCCATTTCCTGTTTTTCTATCAAAGCCTTATCTATACCTTCGATAAGATTTGCCTTGCAAAGCAGATCATATAGCTTCACCACATCAAGCTTCATACTATGCTCTCTTATTAAAATCTCTTCAATTTCCTCAAGAGAGCGTGTACCGTCAAAGTAAGCTACTGCAGTCTTCACCGGTTCTAAAATTGTCTCATGAAGCTGTATATATTTATCCTTTTCCAAACTTCCCATGCAATATATATTCCCGTCCTTTTTCTCAAACAATATCCATGAATGAATATCCTTTGCTATGATAGGCTTTATTTCACAGTTATCCTGCATTTTCATAAACTTCACTATCCCTTTTTTGCAGCTTTAATTTATAAATGTTCAATATAACCCTTTCTGTCATCTTCCTGAACATTTCACAAGACACATCGCTGAGAGTAAATACATTGCCTGTTTCCAAGTAATTTATACCTAAGCAGCCGTTGCAGCTTTTCCTTATAAAGCAATTCTTGCATTGTTCATTTTCCTCTTTATTGAATTGTGCCAGCTTCTTAAGTCCTTTCCTTAACTTTTCTGAATTAAATATGTCAGCATCCTCAATATTCCCGTAATTTAAACTTTCATCATCAGTGAACATAAAACAAGGGTATATGTCCCCTTTTGTGGATACTGTCAAGCTTCCGAGACCGGCTTCACAAATATACTTACTTGATTTTTTCGTCATCAACGAAGTTACGATTCTTTGTACAAGAGAATAAGTATATACATTTGTATTAGTGGAATTCTGAAATACATCATCTACGGATTTTATAAATTCATCTCTATTATTCAGCACATAATAGCATTCTGTATCTCCACCGGCAGGCACTATATGGAGCGGTATGTTACCAACCGTATTATTTATGAACTTTATTATATCTATAATACCTACGCCTGAATTAATGTGATTCTGATTGTAAGTAACCTCAATGGTTGTAGGCTGCTCTGTCACCTCTCTCAGCCTTTTAACATTATTGAGTATTACATCTGAGGTTCCTTTCCCCGAAGCATACACCCTCATAAGATCATTCACTTTGGGTTCACCGTCATAGCTCACAGTAACCTGAATATCATGCTTTTTAACAAGCTCAATAAATTCCTCTGTCATAAGCGTACCGTTTGTTACGAGTCCTATTTTTGTAGCTGCACCTAAAATAGTGTTTCTCTCGGAAATATACTCACATATAAATCTTACAACCGGCATATT
>JAEZDX010000355.1 GCA_023417975.1 Bacillota bacterium | reverse complement strand
CTATAAATCAATTAGGAGAAGTGCAGCCTGTTGGCGGGGTAAATGATAAAATTGAGGGCTTTTTTAATGTGTGTAAGCTTAAAGGAAAGATCAAAGATAAAGGAGTGCTGCTTCCAAGGGCAAATGTTGAAAACATTGTATTGAAGCCTGAGGTTGAAAAGGCTGTTAAAAAAGGTGATTTTCATATTTATGCTGCTGATACTCTACAAGATGCATTGACAGTGCTCATGGGGGACAACAAATATTCGGCTGAAGAAATATTGGATTGCGCAGCAAAAGAAATTAAAAAATATAGCGGCAGAAGTAAAAGCTAAGCAATGGTATTAACATTAAAAATAATAAAACCGTCTGGGATTTCTAAAAATTCCAAGGCGGTTTTAAATATTATTAATTAGACATTGAATCTGAAATTTACTACATCGCCGTCCTGCATAATATATTCTTTTCCTTCAAGTCTGTAAAAGCCTTTTTCTTTGGCAGCAGCTTCTGAACCGGCTTCAATTAATCTGTCATAGGATATTATTTCTGCGCGTATAAAGCCTCTTTCAATGTCTGAATGGATTTTTCCGGCAGCTTGAGGTGCCTTAGTTCCGATGTCGATTGTCCAAGCTCTTACTTCCTGCTCGCCGGCGGTGAGGAAGCTCATAAGGCCAAGGAGCTTATAGCTTGCATGAATTAATTTGTCAAGGCCGGTTTCCGTAAGGCCGTAATCAGCCAACAATTCTTTTTTTTCATCTTCTTCTAAGGAAGAAAGTTCTTCTTCCAATTTGGCACAGACTACTATAACTTCCGAGTTTTCTTTAGCAGCATGCTCCTGTATTTGTTTTACAAAAGCGTTTTCTATATTGCCGCTCATTAAATCATCTTCAGAGATGTTTGCAGCGTATAAAACAGGTTTTGAAGTGAGGAGAAAATAACTCTTTATTATAGCAGCTTCATCGTCCGTAACATCCAGAGTACGTACCGGATTTCCAGCTTCCAGATGAGCTTTAATTCTTTCCTGAAGCTCCATTTCTGCCTTTGCTTTTTTATCACCTGAACGTGCAAGCTTAACAGCTTTTTCTATTCTTCTGTCCAACACTTCTAAGTCTGAGAAAATTAGTTCAAGATTTATTGTTTCTATATCCCTTAGAGGACTTACAGAACCGTCTACGTGAACTATATTGTCATCGTTAAAGGCTCTAACTACGTGAACTATTGAAGCAACCTCTCGGATATGGGACAAAAACTTATTGCCCAGGCCTTCACCTTGACTTGCTCCTTTTACTAAACCTGCTATATCGTAAAATTCTATAGAAGCGTGTACTTTCTTTCTTGAATTATACATCTTTTCCAAAACATCGAGTCTATTATCAGGTACTGAAACCACACCTACATTTGGCTCTATAGTACAGAAGGGATAATTTGCCGACTCTGCACCTGCTTGAGTAATTGCATTGAACAATGTGCTCTTGCCTACATTTGGTAAACCTACTATTCCAAGTTTCATCTATGTACATTCCTTTCTTACATGTTATATCAATTATAAACATTATTTAATTTTATACCAATTTTAAATTATACACTAACCATACTTTAGGTGCAAGTACTCAGTGGAATGGGGGTACAAATTCTGTTCCAGATACTGTTGATATCAGGGGATTTTAAGTATAAACGTCAATATGTTTGGAGACTAACTTCTTAGTAAATGGAGTTACAACAAAGTATCATTTAGTTGGCCATATAGTTACTTATGAAGATAATGGTACCGATAAGGTTTATTATACTTATGGCAGTGCTGGTAAGCTTGTGTCTATGAATCTGAATGGTGTAGAATACTACTATATTAGGAATGCTCAAGGTGATATAATTGGTTTAATAGACAAAAATGGTGCTGCAGTTGCTTCCTACACATATTATTCTTGGGGTGAACTTATATCTATAAAGGATGGTAATGGTGGTAATATAACAAGCAGTACAGGAAGTGTAGGTTATAAGAATACTTATGGATATAGAGGGTATAGGTAGGATAATGAGACAAGTTTATACTACTTAGACACATGCATAAGTTAAGTTTTGCTATGCTTCCCTATAATATTGAGTATCTATTACTTTAATCATAAAAAGCTAACATAATGTTTTAATAAGTGAAGAGGGAAATATAACATGGGAAACAGAAGGATGCTATTCACAACATTTTCTATAGTTGGGGTTATCTTTGGATATTTTTATCTTAATCATTTACCACTTGAATTTAGATTCTTATTTTATGCCTTCGTGATTGTATCAACAATAATGTATATTATAAAAGGTAGAAAAGGTAATTATAATAAGACTTCAATTACAATAAGTGTACTTGCATTGATGCTTTTCATGCTTCTTTTTATGAATGACCTTGTTACGCAAGAATATACCGAATACTTATACCTCCAGGGGTATATTATGGGACTTCTTATCGTTGATATTAGTGCAATGATAATCGTTAGTGCAGTTAATTACATTAAAGTATCAAACAGAAGGAATCGTACTTTGATGATAACAGCATTATTATTTATCGCGTTATGTGTAATATTTACAATTGTTTGTATAATAGGAAAGAGGTATAGTGCCATTTCATAATGGTAAAAAAGCAGACTGAGAAAGCTAATATAATTGTAAACCAAGTGGAGAATAAGCTGTTTCCACCATACAGTGTTATGGTGGATTTTTCTTAATGAATTAGAGATTAAGAAGAAATTCGATACCGACACCGTTTTGTACAATGTGCAGCGGGTACTATAGTCCTGGATGGGGACGTATTTATAAACGCTGATACATTAGATGGTGACATCGATACGTTACTATCTCATAATGTATTCGCTTATGCTATGAATAATCCTGTAAAGTGTGAAGGTCCAAGTGGACACTTTGTTGTATATATTTCTGGCGTTGGAGTTCAAGGGTTTGGAGTAGATTCTGACTATGCTACCACAACTTCATATACTACAACTATCGGTGGGGGTGGAAGTTCATCATTTAATGCAAAAAGAGATGCTGCTATAGATACCGCTACAGCGGGTTACTTTGCTGGAGCTGAGATAGCAGCAGGGGCAAGTACATTTATTGAAGGCGCAGCTTTAACAGGAGTTGCTGCAACAGGAGTGGGTGCTTTAGCTATCGGACTTGGAATACTGACATGTGTTATCATAGATTATGGTGCTGATATAATAAAAAAATCTTATTATGGAGGGAATTAACGTGAATAATGGCAACAAACCAATATGGGGATTTTGTGGTGTATTAGGTTTAGTTTTAGTGAAAATTGCAGCAGGATATTTGGGGGCAAATGGATATCAAGAAATTGCGATTGTTGTTCTTGCATTAATATTATTGATAATGATTGGACTATTGTTGTCTAAACATTATTATGTAGTTGCAATGTTATCTTTTCCTGTTGTTGCTTCAATAATCTCTACAATAGGTATTTGTTTCAGTAATCTTTACTTAATGTATGGAGGTATAGGTTTCATTATTATCTACATGAAATTACTGCCGAGGCTTATGCGGAGATATAAATCTAAAAAAAATAGTTATTAATGTTCAGTATTAAACAAGTTTACAAAAGCCAATGGGGGAAACTGTTGGCTTTCTGTAATATTAAATGATTAGAATAAGTTTTATATATTAGAGTCGGATAAAAATGATTTCGACAACTGTTGACAAATAGGTTATAAGCAGTATAGTAAAACAAATAAATACTTTCTCGCTTGTAATAAGGCGTAGTGCGTTTACTGGGTAGTATAAAAGCTGCCAAGTTTTATGTTCTACGCCTTTTGTTTTTTTATATTAGAACCTTTGTACATATTTCTCCTTGTGATTGGTCATTAATGCGAAGCAATACATAGCTAGGAAATTATGGTTAGCTAATAAAAAGTATCAAAGGGGGAATAGAAATGAATTTGAACTTTTTTGAAAGGATACACGGGAAGGAAAAAATCAATTTTAGAGTATTGGGGGTGAATGCTAGAAACCTCTATGGAACGTATGAAGAACTTGAAAATGAATTACTGTATTATAATGAGAAGGGCTATGATATTCATTTTGTTGTAAATGAAGGTTGTACAAAAGGTCATGAAATTGATAAGATAACTGCAGTTTTTATTGACATAGATTGTGGCAAGGATAAGAACGGCAAGTATTTTGAATTATCAAAAGTGGAGGTTTTAAAAAAGTATTATCTGGATAAAATAAGAAAGTTTATGTATAAGCCATCATTTATCATTGATACAAGAAATGGTTATCATGTATATTGGCTAGTAAAAGAAGGAACTGAGTTAGAAGATTTCTTAAAGGCTCAATTACGACTAATAAAATATTTCAATAGTGATGAAGCTGTTAAAACTTTTGAGCATACAATAAGAGTTCCAGGGTTTTTCTGGGTGAAGGATAAGCAAAATAAGTACATGTGCGACATAATCGAAGAGCATGATGTTAGATATGATTTGAAAGATATTCTTAGCGTTCTGCCAGAGTGTAAGGAGGGAAATAACATTACTGGTAGGGTGGCGAGATTCGTAAGCGGTAATATAGAACACTCTCATTATAGTGAAGATAATATAGAACTCATTAAGAATAAGAATATTCTTGGGTTGAGAAAAGTGTTGTTTGGAGTTGAAATAGAGAGAAAAGTGACCGCAATATACGACAGGTATAAAGAGTATAGACTTTTTCGGTAAGAAACGAAATTTTGCATTTAAGAGGTTATAACTATGCATGAAGGAAATTCAGAATAAAACCTGAACCTTCATGCTTTTTTATGAAATAAAGCAAATGGTATTGATAACAAAGATATTTAAAGGCATAATCTGAACAGTGTAGAATATTACTATATAAGAAATGCTCAAAGTGATATAATTGGGTTAATAGATAAGACTGGTACGCAGGTTGTAAGCT
>JAEZDX010000305.1 GCA_023417975.1 Bacillota bacterium | reverse complement strand
AGAATTAAAAATACACGGGAAAAATTTGATATTGGAAACCCAAAATAAGAAACAAGCTGCAGCACAATATTTAATGAAACCATAAAAGTCAAACCTACTGCAGCCAGATTTATCAGAGGCGTTACAGGAGAACGGAATATAATTAATAAAACTATCACAATAAAAACAATTGTAATCATTTCAGTTTTCTGTACACCCTTTTCCGTTGTCCTTGCAAAGTCCTCTGTAATGAGATCGGAACTGGTGGCTTGAAGTTCAAGTCCATCTATTTTCTTTTCAGTCATAATATTAGTACGAATGTTGCTGACGGTGTCGTATTCTTTGCTCAAGGTAACAGGAACAAGCAATGTAGTTCCATCTTTTGAAATATACTCATCTGCAAGATCAGCGTTGTCGAATACGCTGTTAACCGATACAACTTGATATTTTGATTTATTGTTAGTTAGGTCCATGACTTTATTTTGTATTGCATTTTTATTTTCATCCGTCAGTTTACTTTCATTATGATAAACAAGAATCATATTGAACTGCTTTGAATTGTCAGTAGTGCCGTTAAATTTATTGAGAATGGCTTTTGCAACGGAGGACGAATAGTTATCCCCAACACTTGTTTGCCCTTTTTCTCGTACGAGCTGCCCCATAGCAGGCATGGTAAGAATGGCAGTGATAAGAACAACAGCCCAGACAATTATGACAAGCCATCTTCTTTTTAATAATCTATCGAACTTCATTTTTTTACCCCTTTCCTATATACATCGCACTAAAATTCTTACATTGTGCCGAGCAAAAGATCCAATCTTCAGGGATTTGTGCCATGTATTTAGTTGCTCTATTGCATTCTATACTATCACTCAAAAATTAAGGGGTAAGAGGATTAAAATTAAAAATTATTAAGACCGTAGCTGCAGAAATTTATATAGTAATTTATCGCCTTGGAAAAATCGGTGAAGATTCGATATTTTCTAAGGCGAATACTTAAGGTATAAATTTTTGCAGCTTAATAATTCTTAATTTATTTTGTATTTTTCTATAATTTTTCTGTGTTATAATGAACCTTATATAAATTAAGTGAGGTGTCAAAATATGAAGAATATATTAATTGTAGACGATGACACCGCTATTGCTAATCTGATAGCGGATGCTTTGGAGGATGAGGGCTTTCATACCATCATCTTAAACGATGGCGAATCTGCTTTAAAACATATTAAAGAGTCAGAGTTTGAACTCATTATTTTAGATATTATGATGCCGAAGATGGATGGACTTACGCTCTGCCGAAAAATACGTGACAGCGTTTCCTGCCCAATCTTATTTTTGACGGCCAAAAGCAGGATGGTCGATACGCTTGTGGGACTAGAAATGGGGGCTGACGACTACATTTCAAAGCCTTTTATAGTGGAAGAGCTTGTTGCCCGTGTAAAAGCACACATACGGCGAGAGCATCGCGAAACAGAAAAAGTGAAAGATACTATCCTCCGGTTTGATACAATTACGCTAAATAAGGAAAGTTACGAAGTATATAAAAACCGACAACTTGTTGAACTTTCGCACCGCGAGTTTCAAATTCTATGTTATTTTATTGAAAACTCAGGGCAAGTACTTTCCAAGGAACAGATTTTTAATGCAGTATGGGGTCCCGATTACGGCGATATTGGTACAGTGGCGGTAAACATTAAAAACCTACGTGCCAAGCTGGATCCGAATAATGAATATTTAAAAACAGTATGGGGTGTTGGATACAAATTGACAATGCCGCAGAGGCATGTTCTATGAGTATGCGTTTTAAATTGGCATTCACAGTACTGATTGCGTTAATCGTCAATATAGCGGGACTGCTTCTTTGCTATAATCTTTTCATTTCAACAAGGCTTTCCAATCATTTGGATGAAAAGCAAGCTGCACTTGATCAGGATTTGAAAAAGATATCCAAGGAAGTAAGTTCTTACCCGGACTATGAGGACTATTTATCTAAGCTTTCTAAAAAAGCAGGATACAGTATCCAACTTCAGACTTTAGATGGCAAGTTGGTTTTTGAAACAAAGGTGCCTCAGGAAGCTTCGCTTTTCATCAGCTCAACAGGAATTGTTCATTTATCTGAATACGCCTACTTGCTGAAGGTCACTAAGTCTTTGTCTATTCAAAATGCACCTGAAATACCTCTTGTCCGTTCACTATTGAAAGTGGAAGTAGGCATTCTATTTTTCATACTATTGATGGTATCAATTGTACTGTATCTTCAGTATATTAAACCCATTGAAAAATTACAGAAATCTATAAAAGCTTATAATATGGGTAAAATGCCAAAGTCCACCCGAAGAATGGATGAAATCGGAAAGCTGCAGAATAGTTTTGTGCAATTAGCCAACAATTTAAGTGAGGAAAGGCAAAAACAAAGCCGTATTATCGCTTCCATTTCTCACGATATTAAAACTCCGCTCACCTCAGTTATGGGTTACGCCGAACGACTCAAGAGCGGAAAGCTATCTGAAGATCGTAAGAAACGCTATATTGATACAATTTATGAGAAAGCTGACGTTATAAAAGCTCTCATAGGCGAGTTTGACGATTATTTGAGTTTCAATCTCCATCCTGCTTTCAATAAGCAGAAATTATCGGTGGATAAACTATTCCAGTTGATAAAAGAGGATTATAGGGATGATATGGAAAGTACGGGAGTACAATTTCATATGGTAAATGAGTGCATGCCGGTAAGTATATTAGTGGATCTTTCAAAAATCCGCAGAGTCTTTAGTAATATCATCGGTAACAGTATGAAGCATTTTGGAGACACTGAAAATCCGTCTATTTCTATAAAATGCTCACAAATAAATAAAAACGTTCTTTTTCAGATTTCGGACAATGGCATGGGCGTTCCTAAGGATATTCTAAATCATATTTTTGAACCTTTTTTCACATCGGATGATAGTAGAAAGGTAGCAGGCTTGGGTCTATCTATATGCAAAGAAATTATTGAATCTCATGAAGGCAGAATATGGGCTGAGAACAATGCCTGCTCCGGTGTCAGCATTTTTCTTGAAATACCCGGCATGGAGAATTGAATGGTAATAATATAGGTTATATCCATTCATTCTGCCCCATGCCTTGGCAAGTTATCCCAACACTGTCAGCAACATGATACTGCTTTACTCTTTTGCAACATTCATGTCTCTCGATCCAATACTCTTGAGAACGCTAACCTTAGGTGCTTCTCGTAACATTGAAGTAGCCTCTCCTTTTCCGGAATTTACAGCGCCCATATGCGCTTTAAAGTCTTCGATACTCTCCCACACTTGGGATGAAAAAAAAGTTCCAGGGTTTTTGATATCTTCATAAATTTCATAGCTAAGGAGTCCTGGTGTTTCTGTTGTAGTAATTGCTGTTAGAAAAGTATTTCGTGCAAGTTCTTCTTCACCGTCCTTGGAATGAATTTCAATTAATATCGTTATCTTTTCGTTGTATTTCATTGAGTTTTCCTCCTCTTTACTTACTAATAATCTTTTGTTAATTTTTCAACCTAATTAGAATAGCTTTATTTATTGAAACGCCATTTAGTTACTTATTGAATATAAATAGCAGTCTCTTCATTGATTGAGTAGTTTGCTTAATAAGTTCCTTATCTTCTTCATCAAGATTATTGAATAAACGTGCTGATGCTCCGATTAACTCTTCAACAGCTTTATTTAAAAACTCTCTTCCATCGTCTGTAAGCCGAATTAAAAATACTCTTCTGTCACGGCTGCTGCTCACACGTTCAACATAATTCATGTTAACAAGCTTATCTATTAAACCTGTTATGTTAGGTTTTGTAACATTAAGAATTTTACTTAAATCACTCATTGAAAGCTCTTTTTCTTCTGCTAACTCTTGCAATATTCTAAAATGTGTCCTAACTAGTCCTGTTTTATTTAGTTGCTCATCAATAAATTTAAATGTTTTACTGTTAAATTCATTAAAAACATTTGAAAACTCCTTAATCATTTGCAACGTTTCATCGTTTTGCACCTTATTCCTCCTTTAGTTTATTACTTAAAATAGTTTCACGCTTTCTTTATTTAACTAGTATTAATTTTGATTAAGTAATTAACTTTTAATCACTTAATTATTATTAGTTTAATAGCAGATTTAACTTATGTCAAGTTATAAATTTGCACATTTTATTTTATGTTATGATAGACTTGGCATTTTTCCTTTTGTGTTCTTTAAATATTCGTGTATTTGTTAGATCCCTAAAACAAAAATATCCCTCAAACCGTAGTCTGAGGGAACATGAAACACACTCTATTAAATTCTTAAATACCTTCGGCCCTTTGAAATCAGTCTATTTCTTCCCTAGCTTTCTTATTAGTTAAGAACAAAGATGGAAGGAGCAATACCAAGCTAAGGACTAAGGCTAACATGAAACCATCGTGGTAAGCGGTAGTCATGAGTGGAATCGTCGGTGTTTTACCTTGGATTGAAAGGCTAACAACCGTTGCAAGCACTGCTGACCCAAACGCACCTCCAATATTTTGCACCAGTCGAGTTCCAACACTGGCTTGTGCGATTTCTTGTTTTACCATACCAGTGTACGCATCAGTCATCATTGGAATGGTTACACCACCGATCCCTATACCACGAATAAATAAGACAACACTCACAACAATGAGTGAAGATGCTTCATTGAAGAAGACAAATGGAGTCGTGCCAATAATTGCTAATGCTAAACTTGCCAAGACAACATTACGAGCACCCAATTTATCAGTTAACTTACCTATCAATGGACGAGCAACTAACATACCGATACCTTGTGGAATCAATATCAATCCGGCGTTCAAAACTGAGAAGCCCTTAATGTTTTGAAAAAACAAAGGTAATAACAACATTGGACCGTTGGTGGCAATGCCTGCAAGGAACAATCCAACCATAACCGCGCTGAAATTTTTCAACTTAAATAAGTGTAATGGGAGATTTGCTTGTTCCTTTTTGATAGCAGCGTAAATCATGTAGATTGCTAAAATTGCAAACCCGACAGCAATAAAAGCAATAGTGGTGCCGTTGTTAAACGAAGCACTTTTCGCAGCTTTAGTAATTCCATAAATCAAGGCGGCAGAAGCAGCGCCCAATAAAATGATACCTATGAAGTCGAATTTGGCTTTTATGTTTGCCGGTGTGAAGTTAGGCAACTTCAAAACCATCAAAGTGATGGCAAGAATACCGATTGGAACATTGACAAAGAAAATATAACGCCATGACAAGAATTGGACAATCACTGCTCCAATAACCGGGCCAAGGATTGGACCTAATACCATTGGCAAGCCAACGGTAGACATCAAACGTCCCATTCGCTCTCTTCCGGCCACTTCAACAGTCAAGGTAGTCACTAATGTCATAATAAACCCTGCACTGATACCTTGAACGACCCGGAAAATAATCAGTGAATGGATATTCCAACTAAACCCTGCAGCAATAGAAGTAGCTAAGAATAAGCTATTGGCACTAATCATTAACCATTTGCCGTTGAACCGTTGAACCATGGAACCTACAAGAGGTACTGAAATTGCCATAGCTAATACATAACCTGTAATTACCCATTGAATTAAATCAAGTCCGATACTAAAGTCATTACTCAAGTGCTTAATTGCAATGTTGACCATTGTTGAATCAAGCAGGGGCATAATTGCCCCAAGCACTAAAATCCAAGCAGCGTTCATGATGCTCTTTGGAATCGGCTCAAGTTTTGAAGCTTTTTCATTCATATTTATCATAAATAAATCCTCCTTATACTATAGGGAAACATTACGGAAACTTAACTTATACATGCGTCAAAATAGTGAATCTTCAACACTTTTTGAGCATGTATAAGTTAATAGTTGAAGTTGTTTCCCTATGTGAGGCCGTTTTGCTTATTGAATTTTCACTTTACAAAGCAGCGCCTTATGTTTATAGTGAAATTATAATCTGTAACGCAACGTTCGAGTCAAGAACTTTTGTAAAATATTCAAAAACATTATAGACCTATAGAACATATAGAAAGAAGGATTGAAATTGAAAAGTGTAAATGAAGTATGCAAGCTCTCAGGTGTAAGCCGCCGCACCTTGCAATATTATGATGAAATTGGATTATTACCGCCAAGTGCGGTGAAGGAATCCGGTTACCGCCAATATGACGACGAAAGCTTGCGCCGCCTATGGAGCATTTTATTTTACAAGGAGCTTGGCATTCCACTTGACGACATTCGGTTGATACTTGACAGTCCAAAGGAAGTTGAAAAAGAGTTAATTCGGCAGCATAAACAAATTCTTTTGGAAAGACAAGCTCAATTAGAAAAAATGCTATTATCAGTTGATTGCATTTTGAATGACAAGTTCCATATTTCAATGCTAAGGGATTTTGATAAAAGTCGATTTGAAACGCTAAAGAAGACATATTCAAATGAAATCCGAGAGTTAATTGAAAGTGCCTTTTTTCTTCCAATAATAAAAAGCGGCTTATTCCAGAGCAGCACATCCATTCTTAAAAACACTTCGAATATGATGACCTTGGATTTTGGAAAACTCATTGCTCTTTGCAAAGATGTGATCCAAAAGTTTGGCAGAGCCATGAAAGATGGCCCTGAGAGTTTATATGCAAAAGAGGCGGTTGCTGCTTATAGGGAACTAATAACTATATTTATGCCATGTGATGATAATACTTTCAGCAAAATCGGACAGGTGTATTTTACGTATAAAGAAGATTTGGACAAAAAGACCCCAGGACTTGCAGAGTTTGTAAGTGCGGCTATCGGACATCTCTATCCATGATGCTAGTTATTTGGATGTGGGCAGCTCCTAAATTGTCTACGAAAAATGCTGTAAAAGAATCAATCCAATCCGCCTTGTTGGTGTCTACTTCAAGTAATCATTTTAGCTATTTTTAATTATACTTTTATAGCCGTAATAGGTAGTATAAAAATATCCACCATAAACTACCACAAATATTAAAGCCAATGTAACGGCAGATGTACTTATTGCACTTTTATTATAAGCCTCAAAGAAATCATTCATTACCTTTATGCCTACTATTGAGTGGATAATAGCTAAAACAAACGGAACTAAGAAATATATTGAAGTTTGCATAAATATAGTCTTATTTATCATTTTTTCAGACGCCCCAATTTTTTTCAGAATTTTATATCTCTCTAGGCTGTCACTGGCTTCTGTTAGCTGCTGAAGTGCCAATACTACTGCACTTGATATTAAGAAAACGAGTCCCACATATAGTCCAAGAAAAATTACCATAATTGAAGCTCCATATACAACCATCGTGGAGAGCTCAATATCAAATCCGCTAATGTCATCAAATTCTTTAAAATGATTGTAAAATAAATTTGAAAACCTTTCTTTGGATTGTTTAACATCACCACCCACGAATTCTACATCCAATGCTCTAGAACTTAAGGTTAATCCGGTATTAAAATTGTCCGGTATAATTAAATAAAGAAATAAAGGTTGATAAGGATTGTTAAGAACATTTTCTGCAATAATCTCTTTGTTTTTAATATAAAAGACACTTCCATTGAGCTTTATACTTTCTTCATTTTTCATAAAATACTTAAAGCTGTCACTTGTATTTCCATAATTAGATACAATTAAGAGTTCATTGTCTTTTAATTTTACTGGAGCTTGTTCTTTTAATGCTCTTATTTTGTTATAGTCAGATATTTTTATCACTGAGAAATTATTGTTCATAAGCCTTGCATCGGTTTTACTGTTTGGATTTAAATATTCACCGGCTGCATCCTTATATTTTGCATCCATAGAATATATATGA
>JAEZDX010000280.1 GCA_023417975.1 Bacillota bacterium | reverse complement strand
TGGGTGTAGCAGCACAAAAGGCAGGTATTGATATAGAGTCACAATTAAATATGACACCGAGAGTTAGGGAACTTCCCTTTGATTCCAGACGTAAAAGAATGAGTACTATACATAAATTAGAAAAACCTTTAAATGGCTGTCAGAGAATTGCATATATAAAAGGTGCGCCAAAGGAGGTTTTGGAATTATGTACAGAAGTGTTTAGTAATGGTAATAGAGAGGTACTAACAGAGGAAAAACGAAGACAAATAATGCAATCAAATGATACATATGCAAAAAACGGTTTGAGAGTACTTGCTGTTGCATATCGCTTACTGTCACGAAATGATAATCTACCTGCTGCGTTAAGTTCGTATACACCTGAACTTATTGAACAGAATATGATTTTTATAGGGTTGGTTGTAATGGCGGATCCTCCCAGGCCTGAAGTTGCTGCTGCAGTTGAATTATGTCATAAAGCAAACATCAGAATAATTATGATTACAGGAGATTATGGATTAACTGCTGAGAGTATTGCAAAGCGTATAGGTATAGTTAAAGGAAATCATCCTCGTATAGTATCAGGTGTAGAACTGGAAAGGATGTCGGAGGATGAACTAAAAGAAGCGCTCAAGGATGAAGTTATTTTTGCGAGAGTTGCGCCAGAGCAAAAATACAGGGTGGTATGCAGTTTGCAGGAGATGGGGCACATTGTAGCAGTTACAGGTGATGGTGTTAATGACTCTCCGGCACTAAAAAAAGCAGATATAGGTGTTGCTATGGGAATCTCAGGTACGGATGTTGCAAAAGAAGCTGCTGATATGATTTTAACGGACGATAATTTTGCGTCAATCGTCAGAGCTATTGAAGAAGGGCGTGCAGTGTACAGCAATATAAGAAAATTTATTCTCTATATTCTTAATAGCAATATGCCTGAAGGAGCACCTTCTGCTGCGTTTTTATTTTCTAGAGGAGGTATTCCGCTGCCGCTCACAGTTATGCAGATATTATCCATTGATCTAGGTACTGACATGATGCCGGCATTAGGGTTGGGTACGGAACTTCCTGAGGAAGGTATTATGAATAAGCCGCCTCGTTCAAGAAATGAGGCGTTGTTGAACAAGGGAGTGGTGATAAAAGGATTTTTATGGTATGGATTGCTTGAGTCAATTGTGGCGATGTTTGCTTATTTCCTTGTAAATATTACTTATGGCTGGCCAGATGTACAGCTTGCGAGTACAGGCTTTGTATATAGGCAAGCTACAACAATGACACTTGCGTCAATTGTATTTTGTCAAGTTGGTATGGTATTAAACTGCCGTACAGAGAAACAATCTATCTTTAAAGTTGGACTTTTCAGCAATAAGAGGGTGGTACAAGGAATTATTTTTGAAATACTTCTCATTTGTGCAATTATTTATATTCCATTTCTACAGGGTATTTTTCAGACAGCACCTATAGGAATTAAGGAATGGGCATTCTTAATTGTCTTGCCGCTCTTTATTCTGCTTGTGGAAGAAGCTAGAAAAGCTATATGGCGTAGATTTGAGAAAATAAAATTAATGAGAAATGAGGTGCATACACTATGAAAATCATAATAGTGGGTTGTGGCAAACTTGGTTCAGGGTTGGCTTTAAATCTTGTGAAAAAGGGTCATAAAGTAACGGTGATTGATACTGATCCTGAGGCTTTTGAACTACTGGGTAAGAATTTTAATGGACAGACTATTATAGGAATTGGCTTTGATAAGAACATATTGGAACAAGCACAGATTAGTTCATCGGATGCTATTATTGCATGTAGTAAGAGTGACGATGCCAATGCACTTATCGGAAGAATTTCGAGAAACATTTACAAGGTACCAAAGGTTATATCCAGATTATATGACCCGCGGAGAGCAGAAATTTATAGAAGCTTAGGCATTCAAACTATATCAACTACTACTTGGGGAATTCATCAGGCAACAGAAATGCTTAGCTATAATCAACTGGATACAGTATCTACCATTGGCGGTTTCGAAATTATTAGGTTGGAGACTCCTGCTCTTTTGATTGGCAGAACCGTAAATGAATTAACTGTTATTGGTGAAATTCAAGTAGCTGCTATTATACGGAGAAATAAGACTTTTATGCCTACTATGGGTACAGCTTTTGAAAAACATGATGTGATTTTAATTGCTGTTTTGACTTCATCTGTAGGTAGGCTAAAAACATTACTTGGACTTGAACATAAAGGAGGGGAGAATAAGTGAAAGTTATTATAATAGGCGGAGGTAAGGTAGGAGCGTATATAGCGAAATTACTTCTTGAGAATAATCATTCTGTAAAGCTGATAGAAAGCAGAGAAAGTACATTGAATAAGCTGAAAACAGAAATCCCTGAGGATGTTCTTGTCCATGGAAGTGGTACAGATCCAAATGTACTTGAGACATGTGGAATAGGTGAGACGGATGTAGTAGCCACTGTGACAGGAGCCGATGAGGCTAATTTGGTTGCGTCCACCATAGCAAAGTTTGAATTTGATGTACCTCGAGTCATTGCACGTGTAAATAATCCTCAAAACGCATGGCTATTTAATCATAGTATGGGTGTAGATGTAAGCTTAAATCAGGCTGATTTGATGTCCCATCTTGTTGTAGAAGAAATGGACCTAAAGAACATGTTGACATTGATGAAATTAAACCGCGGAGACTATTCAATAGTACAAGTTAAGGTAGACCATCAGTCGGAATCAGTGAATAAAAAGTTAAGAGAATTAATTATACCGACTAAAGCAGTATTAATTTCCATATCTCGTGGAAAAGAGGTTATTATTCCACGAGGTGATACAGTTATAAGAGCAGGAGATAATATTCTTGCATTTGCGGATAAGGACTCCCAAATTAGAATTAACGAAATTTTCGGTTTCACGGGCTAAGAGGAAATATAATTATACAGCTGCTATTAAACCGCTAAAAATTTTTGTTCTTAAAAGTAAAGAATAACTTCGATAAAAAGCGGATTTGTAGTATAATTGAAGTATTAAGTATACATATGAAAAGGAGTAAATTAATAATGATAGTTGATAGATTATGCAATGCAGCTGCATATTATGGGATTAGTAGTGCAATTGAAAAGGCACTTAAGTATCTCCAAAGCACCGATTTCACTGATATTAAGCCAGGTACATATTATATTGATGATAATAATATGTACGTAATTATTTCCGAATATAATACAAAACCCAGTGAAGAAGCAAAATTTGAAGCTCACAATAAGTATATTGATGTTCAATATATAATTGAAGGTACTGAAAAAATGGGATACACTAATGTAGAAAATATAAAAGTAACTATTAATTATGATGAGAAAAAAGATATACTATTTGGTGAAGGTATAGGAGATTTTATCACTATGCCTGCAGGAAGTTTTGCAATATTCATGCCTCAGGATGCGCATATGCCGAATATAAAAATTAGGGATTCCGCTTATGTAAAGAAAGCAGTTGTTAAGATCATGGCTAAATAGAGATGCACTGAGCATCTCTTTTTTTCTTAAATAATAAAAAAATACATATTAATCACCTTAATGTAATAAAATCCTAAGAAACCGGTATTTGTGTAACATATAAGTTAGTATAGGTAGAATACTAGATTTGAGGTGATACTAATGAAAAAAGCTACAGTGCTGTTGGCAGCTTTATGTATATTTACTTCATTTTCTTTCTTCATTTGTTATGCTGAGCCTATTGTAAAAGATCATAAACAGAAATATGAAGTAGAAATCAAAGAAATAAAAAACGTTATGGAGACGAATAATGCAGGAATTAAAAAATTGGAGAAAAGAATAGACAGCATGGAAGATGAATTGAGAAAAACATTTGCGATTATATTTGACAAGAGAATGCCTGCTAATGAACTGCAGGTAGATATCCTTCAAGAGAGGCAAGAACATATCATAAAAAATATACAGCAGATTTCAGAAACTGATAAGCGGTTAAAGGCTCTATATACCGAGGCAAATGTCTGTATAAAAGAGAAACACTATGAACAGGCACTAGAGAACTTCGGCGATGTAGTGGATATGCAGGAGAGACTGTTAGAACAATTGAATGAATACAGCAAAGAAATTTTGAATTTCACTCAGCTGATAAACTCACATTAAAGCGAGTGATATATTTTTTAACATAATATGGAATTTGGTAAACTGTTCCTTTAGGATATGTAATCCCGAAGGAACAGTTTTTTTGTAGAAGGTATGTAATAATTTGTAACAGCGTTATTATGCTAAGAATAGTATGTACTATAAATTATTATGTTTTTTTCTTAACTCAATAAAAATAAATATAAAGGATGAAAGAGAGGTTACCTATATGGAAAAAATATATGATAAGCACGAAAGAGTAGTAGGATATGTGGATAGAAATGTAGTATATGATAAAAATTACAATGTATTGGGATATATTAACGATCCGTTTTTGCTAGATGTGCATGGTAATCCAGTAGCATATATATCGGATAGAGTTGCTTACAGTGTAAATGGTGCACCATTAGGATATTTTAAAGGATGGCATGTACATGATGCTGATGGACATAGATTGGGACATGTTAACAGCACTTGGGGTGGACTCTTAGGCGCAGGCCTTCTGCTTGGATTAGCATCAGGAGGCTGGGGAGGCTACGGGGGTTTAGGCTATGGTGGCTTAGGCTACGGAGGACTCGGCTTTGGCGGACTAGGTTATGGTGGTTTGAGCTACGGAGGACTTGGCTTTGGTGGTTTAGGTTATGGTGGCTTAGGCTACGGTCTAGGTTATGGCGGCTTAGGTTATGGTGGATTATGGCTGTAATAAAACCTATCAAAAGTTAAAATTATTAAAAGTTTCAAGAAAACGTCTTGCTGCGGAGGATATATAGCGTTGTTTAGGCCATATTATAGCGGTTCCTGTCAAAAGAGAAGGTTCCGCTATTTCTTTATATTTTAAATTTGCATTGGGCGCAAGATTAACGCAGTTTTTAGGAACTAGAGCAGTACCAAGCCCCATGCCAGCCCAAAGTAAAATAGTTCTTACATCATTACTTTTGCAAATTATTCTTGGCTTAAAATCATAACTATTACATAATTCTATTAAGCTGCCTTCGCTGCGTCTTTGAATTATTAGCGGTGTATTCTTTAGATTCCATAATTTTAAAACTGATTGTCCTTCACATAATTCAGTATTGCTCACAGCAAGCATTGGCTCATCGGGAAGTAGTATGGCTTCAAAATTATCCGATTTGAAAGGCGTTCTAATAATACCTATATCAATAATTCCACCATTAAGCAATTCAATAATTTTTGAGGTGTCTTCATCCAGAATTTCAAAGTCTATACCGGGATAACTTAAGTGGAAGCTTTTTATTATTTCGGGAAGTATAGCGGCGCCGGCAGAAGAAACAGTTCCAATAGATAATTTTCCTTGAAATCCGTTATGTATATCCTTTACTTCTTTTATTGAAGTGTCTAAAAACTCCAGCAGCTGCTTTGAGCGTTGAAACAGAGCTTTCCCGGCATCAGTGAGCTGAAGCTTTCGAGTAGTTCTCTCCATAAGCTTTACATTAAGTTCTTCTTCCAGCAGCTTCAATTGGTGGCTGAGAGGCGGTTGTGCCATATATAGCTTCTCAGCAGCCTTTGAAAAGCTGCATTCTTCTGCAATAGTGATAAAGTATATAAGTTGTTTAATATCCATAGCAATTCTCCTGATTTATATTATATATGTATAAATTATACTCAATTTAAATATTATTTGTATATATAAATATTTGCTATAATAATATGAGTAATATTTTTATAGAAATCAAAAAGTATTTTGCTTTTGCAATTGGATATTTTACTTTGTAAAATTCTTAGTAAGATTTTTAATGTGTTCTATAAAAAGATGAAACTATAGGAGTGATATATGTGGTAGAAGCTATTAATAAGGGAGTTTATCTTTATGAAGGTAAATCTATCTTAGGATTTGAAAATGAAATATCTCTTGAGAAGATCAATAAAAAATTGATAGGTGTTGGTAAAGAGATTTGTGCAAAAAAAATGATAGAAAAAGAAGAAGCAAGGAAGAATACAATGGCCTACAGTATTTTGTCCAAGCATAATATATCTAAGGAAGCCAACGGACTTAAAATTAGATTTGATGCAATGGCTTCTCATGATATAACCTATGTGGGAATAATACAGACAGCTAAAGCCAGCGGACTTATACAGTTTCCCATTCCATACGTATTGACAAATTGTCATAACAGCTTATGTGCTGTAGGTGGAACTATAAATGAAGATGATCATAGTTTCGGACTTTCTGCTGCAAAAAAATATGGTGGAATATATGTGCCTGCGCATCAAGCTGTAATACATCAGTATATGAGAGAGATGATGACAGGGTGCGGCAGCATGATTCTTGGCTCCGACAGTCATACAAGATACGGAGCACTTGGTACTATGGCAGTCGGAGAGGGCGGACCTGAGCTTGTTAAGCAGCTATTAGGAAAAACCTATGACATTACAAGTCCAGAGGTCATAGCAGTCTATTTGGAAGGTGAGCCTAAAAAGGGAGTGGGTCCTCAAGATGTAGCGTTAAGTATTATAAGAGCAGTATTTAAGAGCGGCTTTGTAAAAAATAAAGTAATGGAATTTGTGGGCCCGGGAATATCAAAGCTCTCAGTGGATTATAGAAACGGTATAGATGTAATGACCACTGAGACTACTTGTCTTAGCTCCATTTGGTGTACAGATGATAAGGTCAAGGCGTATTATGATATACATGGAAGGACTGAAAGTTATGCTAAGCTTGAACCGGGAACTATAGCATACTATGAAGGAATAATAAAAGTAGATTTATCCAAAGTTGAATCTATGATTGCACTACCATTCCATCCAAGCATCGTTTATAGTATTAAGGAACTAAACAATAATGCTGAAGATATATTAAGTAAGGTGGAAAAGGAATGCAGAAAGCAAATAGATAATTCCTCCATAAACTTCACTCTAAGAGATAAGCTAATAGATGGAAAGCTTAAGGTGGACCAAGGTATAGTAGCAGGATGTTCCGGAGGAACCTTTGAAAATATTGTAAAAATGTCAGCCGTCTTGGATCAAAAGTCGGTGGGTAGCGATTATTTTAATTTAAGTGTGTATCCTGCCAGTCAGCCAATATATATGGAACTTATAAAGAATGGTGCTATAAGGCCGCTTATGGAAGCAGGTGCAGTTATTAAAACTGCTTTTTGCGGGCCTTGCTTTGGAGCTGGGGATGTACCGGCAAATAATGGATTGAGCATAAGACATACCACCAGAAACTTCCCAAATAGGGAAGGCTCTAAACCAGGTTCAGGACAAATTGCTTCTGTTGCTTTGATGGATGCAATGTCCATTGCTGCAACTGCTGTAAATGGAGGCTTTCTTACTGCTGCAACAGAAATAGATATACCGGACTTTGATATAAAATATAACTTTAATTCGGCGGTTTACAAGAATAGAGTTTATAACGGCTATGGTGCTGCAAAGGTAGAAGAGCAATTAAAATATGGACCTAACATAGCAGATTGGCCTAAGATGTCAGCTCTTACCGATAACATACTATTAAAATTGGTATCAGTAATTAATGACCCTGTAACAACTACTGATGAACTTATACCATCAGGAGAAACATCCTCTTACCGCTCCAATCCGATGAAGCTTGCAGAATTTACTTTATCAAGGAAGGACCCTAAATATGTGGAGAGAGCTAAAGAGGTACAGGCTACAGAAAAGCTAAGGCAACAATTTTATGGAGATTACTCTGGGTTAGAAAGCCTTAAAGAAACATTAATAAAGGCTATTGAAGCTAGTTCTGAGGAGGATATAGATACTATTTTTAAAATAACTCAGTTCGGCAGTGCTATCTTTGCTGTAAAGCCAGGTGACGGATCGGCAAGAGAGCAGGCTGCTTCATGTCAAAAGGTGTTGGGAGGCTATGCAAATATAGCAGAGGAGTATGCAACTAAAAGATATAGAAGTAATCTTATTAACTGGGGAATGATTCCCTTTGTAATTACAGAACATGAAAATAGAAAATTCCAGCTTGGTGAATATATATTTGTAAAAGGAATAAGAGCTGCAATAGCAAATGGGCAAGAAGAAATTGAGGCAATAGTTATAGGAGAAAAGGGAAATAGGAGTTTAAAGCTTCAGGTAAAGAGGCTTACAGAGGATGAGAGAGAGATAATTCTTGCGGGAAGCTTAATAAATTACTATTCTTTAAATAATAAGTAAAAATGAAAAGTGAGCATACACAGATTTGCTTTAGTAAGCCTGTGTATGCTCTTTTTATAAAGTTTAGAATAAGTAAATAAATTAATAATTAAAAGGTCAAACTTACTAGAGGATATAATGGAGGAAAAAATATGGATAAATTATTGTTTGGAATATCAGGTTTGCCTATATACAGTGGACTAAAAAATATAAACTATGCTTCGGGTATTAAATATTTAAAATCCATTGGATTGGATGCCATGGAGCTTTTGTTTGTAAGAAATGTAAATGTTACTGATAAAAATAAAACCGGTATATTTGAGGCGAAAAAGGAAAATGATTTTTATCTTTCAGCACACGGATCTCATTATATAAATTTGAATGCTAAAGAAATTGAAAAGCAAAAACAGTCTATTGATAGAATAATAAACAACATGGAGGGCTTAAGAAAAGTACATGGGAGAAGTTTGATTTTTCATGTCGGGTATTTTTTAGAAGATTCAAAAGAGCAAGCATATGGCAAAATAAAAGAAAATTTAATGAAGCTTCCTTATAATGGAGTTGATTATAGACTGGAGACTACAGGAAAAAGAACTCAATTTGGTACAATAGAAGAATTGATAGCCCTTTGTAAGGATGTGAAAAGCTGCAAACTATGCGTGGATTTTTCTCATATACATGCTAGAAATAATGGCAGTTTAAAAAACTATGATGATTTTGTCGAAATATTGCAGCACATATTGGACGAACTTGGCAGAGAAGCTTTAGAAGATATGCATATTCATATGGGAGGAATAAACTATACCGATAAAGGAGAAAAAAATCACCTTCCACTGACAGAAAGTGATTTTAACTATAGTCATTGTTTAAAAGCGTTAAAGGACTTTAAAGTAAAGGGTTGTGTAATATTAGAGGGACCTCTAGTAGAAAGAGATGCGTTATTGCTAAAAAACACATATAATTCTATTTGATTTCATTCAGTATAGGGTTCATAACTACACAATGTTTTTGCTTTCTGTAAGCAGACGGAGTACAGCCTACTAGTTCTTTGAAAGTACGTATATAATAACTGAAATTATCAAAACCGCTAGCAAATGAAATATCCATAATAGACATTTCGGTATCAATTAACAGTATTCTGGATTTTTCAATGCGAAGACCTTTCAAGTATTCAATAAAGGTTTTACAAAAATTATCTTTGAAAAATTTGCAAAAATATTTCGAAGACATGCCGAATTCGTCAGAAATAGTTTGTAGGGTTATTTTATTACTATAATTTTCATATATGTATGAATTAATTTTCTTTAAAAGATTTGATTTATTTCTTTCCGACAAGGAATTATTATTTTTTATAGCTGTTATATGTTTTCCTTTCCCCAAAAGGTAGATAATATTTAAAAGTGCTGCCTTGGTACCAAGTTGATAGAATGTCTCCTGGGATTCATTTAATTCAATGAGCTTATTAAGCTCACTGCAAATATCATTATGAACAGTCGAGGTAGTGGAAAGTCTATTTAGGAAAACAGAGTTTTTACAATATAAGTCTTCCAAATAAGAACTCTCAACAATATCCTTCATTTCAAAACTAAGATATTTTAAAGGAAACAGAAATGCATAGTACATTGTATTTGTATCATGTCCATACATCTCGTGAAGCTCCTCCTCATTAATAATAAACACATCACCTTCTTCTCCGGAATATTGGCTATTATTAATATTTATATAGAGCTTTCCTGCTTTTATATATATTATTTCTACATAATTATGCCAATGATGAGAAACAAATAATTTGGCATTAGGATCATGCATATGGTAAATTTGAAATGGATATAGTAATGTTCCATGAACTTTTTCTTCTTTCAAGAAATTATTCATTAACTATGACCTCCAGACGTTCAAAAACTTAAAGGAATCTAATATCATTTTAACATAAAAATATGAATATAGTGTTATTATTCAGGAATATTTTGCAAGAAAAACTAATTATATATTGATATTATGTTATTGAGTAATTTACTTATATAGAACACACAAAGTCTATTACATTCCGTCATCGCAAGAAATCCTTGAAGATTGGATATTCTTGCTCAGCGAAATGTAAGACTTTTAGTGTGTTCTATATAGATTAAAAGTAATGTTTATAACAGGAGGATTTATTATGTCACAATGGTTAGCTAATGCGGTTTTTTATGAAATTTATCCACAGAGCTTTAAGGATAGTAATTCTGATGGTATTGGCGATATTCAGGGGATTATCGAGAAATTGGCCTATATTAAGGATTTAGGCTGCAATGCTATATGGCTTAATCCATGTTTCATGTCACCATTTGCGGATGCAGGCTATGATGTGGAAGATTATTATACCATAGCGCCGAGATATGGCACAAACAAGGATATAAGAGAGCTTTTTCAAAAGGCACATGAAAGAAATATGCATGTTATATTAGATTTAGTTCCAGGACATACTTCACTTGAACATCCATGGTTTAAAGAGTCCATGAAAGCAGAACAAAATGAATTCTCACATAGGTATATATCGACAGACAGTATATGGGAAGATTTTAAAGACACTACAAGTATAGCGGGATGTATTCGGGGCATATCTCCAAGAAACGGAAGCTGTGCAGTAAATTTCTTCTCAGCTCAACCTGCACTAAATTACGGTTTTGCAAACCCGACAAAGAGCTGGCAGTTTAGCACTGATTCAAAAGAAGCAATTGCAACAAG
>JAEZDX010000175.1 GCA_023417975.1 Bacillota bacterium | reverse complement strand
GTTTTATTCTCAGAGGTTTGGAAAGACTCTCCTGGTTCTGAAGAAAAACAATTTAAATTTAAACAATCGTTCCAATCAGCTCGTCCAATAAGAGGCAGCCCATGAGGCCCCAAATTATTAATCGTATAATCAAAAGAACGTTTCAAGTGCTCAAACAAAGTACCTTTATTCGTCTCACTATTGTCAAAGGGCACGTGTTCATGAAGTATAGAATAATCTCCTGTTTCCTTCACATACGCTGTTACAGCCACGATAAGCCAAAGCGGGTCATCGTTAAAGCCCGATCCAATTGCATTATTTCCTTTTTTAGTCAAAGGCTGATACTGATGATATGCACTTCCATCATTGAATTGTGTTGCAGCAATATCCAATATTCTCTCGCGCGCTCTCTCCGGAACCTGGTGAACAAATCCCAACAAATCCTGATTTGAATCTCTAAAGCCCATTCCTCTTCCAATACCTGATTCAAAGTATGAAGCGCTTCTGGACATATTGAATGTTACCATACACTGATACTGATTCCATATATTAACCATTCTGTTTAGCTTTTCATCGTGACTAGAAACTTGATACTTTGATAACAAATTATCCCAATATGTTTTTAACTCATTGAAGGCAGCTTCAACAGCCTCTTCCGAACTAAAGCGTTGAATGATTTCTTCAGCAGGCTTCTTATTTATAACTCCCTTGCTTTCCCACTTTTCTTCTTCTGCATTTTCTACATATCCTAAAACAAATATAAAGGTTTTGCTTTCTCCCGGTTCCAAACTTACATTTAAATAATGTGATGCTATAGGCCACCATCCGGATGCCATTGAATTATGAGCTTTTCCTTCAGCAACCGCTTTAGGAGCCTCAAGACCATTATATAAACCTACAAAAGTCTCTCTGTCTGTATCAAAACCATCGATTTCACTATTTACGGAATAGAAGCTGTAATGATTTCTTCTTTCCCTATATTCGGTCTTATGATATATAGTTGATCCTTTTACTTCAACCTCACCAGTACTATAATTTCTCTGGAAATTAGTCATATCGTCATATGCTTCCCACAAACAAAATTCAATGTAAGAAAACATTTTAATATCCTTATGTGAATTCCCTGTATTCTCTATTGTAATCTTATGAATTTCGCAATTATTATTCAGCGGTACAAAGGATGTTTGATGAACACGCGTTCCTTGTCTTTCACCAACTATTTTAGTATATCCTAAACCATGTCTGCATTCATAAAAATCAAGTCCTTTTTTAACGGGCATCCAGCTGTGACTCCAACATTCTTCTCCATCATTAATGTAAAAATATCTTCCTCCGTTATCCACAGGTATATTATTATATCGATATCTTGTTAATCTTCTCAACCTTGCATCCTTATAAAAGCAATAACCTCCGGATGTATTGGATATCAACCCAAAAAAGTCCTGATTTCCTAAATAATTTATCCATGGGTATGGTGTTTCCGGTGTATTAATTACATATTCTCTACTGTTATCATCGAAATACCCAAACTTCATGATTCACATCTCTCCTCCATACAAGTAATAAGTAATAATTCTACGGTATTTTGTCTCGACAAAACTCCAAATATGGACTAATTGCCTTGCAAATTCTAAGAATTACAATACTTTACTTTAATTATACGACTTCACATAAGTTTTATCAATCGCACAACAATGCAATTGTTATTTGTTATAGAAAATCTGTTATTTCATATATATGGAGGTTCTATTCATTGTTATTTACAATAATTTTAACCTTTTCAATCCTCTTAGCTTTTACTTCTTCAACTTTGAAGATAATATTTTCATATTCTATTATTTTCTCATCTCCATCCTTCGGTATGCTCCCGATTAAATCTATGACAAACCCCCCTATTGTATCCGAATGCTCCGACTGTAAGTCAATGTCCAAAAAATCATTTACTTCACCTATTGGAATCAAACCGTCAACTATATAAGTATTCTTGTCTATCTTCGTTATGTCAGGCTCCACCTCATCATATTCGTCCAGTATCTTCCCCATGACCTCTTCTATCAAATCTTCAATAGTTACAATTCCTTCAAAACCCCCATATTCATTAATCAATATAGCTATGTGATTCTTAGAACTCTGAAGTTCCTTAAACAATTCGTCTATTGGTTTTGCAGCAGGTACAAAATATGGAGTCCTTAGTATTTTTCTTATATCCACATGCTCAAAATCATGCTTGCTTGCTTCTATAATAAAATCCTTCATAAACAGTATGCCTATAATATTATCTATATCATTTTCATACACAGGAACCCTTGAATAGTTTTCTTCAAGTAATTCCTTTAATATTTCTTCAGGCCGCGAATTTATATCAATAGCAAAGACGTCCGGCCTTGAGGTCATAACTTCATCAGCTACTTTATCATCAAACGCAAATATGCTCTCTATCATCTCTCTCTCAGTTTCATTAATTATTCCATGCTCCTGGCCTACCTCTATTACCGACTTTATTTCTTCCATAGAAACCTTCTCATCCAGTCTTTCTGTTTTCATTCCTGTTGCTCTTACAATAAGATTTGTAGAGCTTGAGAGCAATCTAATGAACGGCATGGTAACCCTTGAAACAGCTACTATAGGACGAATAGCAAACATTGCTATAGCCTCAGACCTTTGAAGGGCTACTCTCTTAGGATATAGCTCTCCGAAAACTAAAGTAAAATAAGAGAGTACTATGGTAATCGAAATTAACGCAATCTGAGAGCTGTAAGCTATACCGTGTACTTCAAGAAAGACCGCAAGTCTTCCTGATAATCCTGTTGCTGCATAGGCACTTGCAAAAAAACCTGCCAGCGTAATTCCTACTTGAATTGTAGCAAGAAATTTACTAGGTTCCTCCATAAGTTTTTCCAATAAAATTGCTTTTCTGTTTCCATTTTCCGTAAGCATCCTTATTTTATTTTTGTTTATAGATACTATAGCCATTTCCGCTGCAGAAAAAAAAGCATTTATGCCCGTCAGCAATATTATTAATATAATCTCAGTAACTATTCCTCCACTGCCAACATCGTTCATTCCGTCACCTCCTATGTAACTAAAGACGTGGGAGTTTAAAATATATGATATTTATTATTATTTTACATACCTGCTATTATATAC
>JAEZDX010000108.1 GCA_023417975.1 Bacillota bacterium | reverse complement strand
CACAGGAAATGTACATGGTATGCCTCTTTCCGCAGCTATGGGCTTTGGTTATGAAAGATTGGTTAATCTTTATTACGACGGTCCAAAAGTAAAAAAAGAAAACGTGTTTATTATCGGGGCAAGAGATTTAGATGACGATGAAGTTGAAATGATTGAAAAAAACAAATTAAACGTCTGGACCACAGAATATATTAAGGCTCATAGTATTGAAAAAACTATGGAGGAAGTATTTTCAAAAAATAAAGAACGAAATATAGCAAATGTTCATGTGAGCTTCGACATAGATGTACTGGACAAAAATCTTGTTCCGGGAACTGGTACTCCTGTAGCAAACGGAATATCCGCTGAGGACGCAAAAAATATATTAAAAGCAGTTTTGGCAACAAAGCTCGTAAGGTCTATGGATATAGTTGAATTGAATTCCGCTCTGGATAGAAATGACACTACGCTTAAAGCCACTATGGATATAATCGACTATTGCTTTTCTATCATAAAATAAAGCCGGCTAAACCGGCTTTTATTTATAGTCTAATATATAGTGGTCGTAAGCATTTATTATAACAGTATTTTTATACTGTTTGATTCTCTCCGGTTGATAACCGTAGCTTAGGTGCTGATGTCCATGAACTAAATATTTGGGAGAATATTTGTCCATAAATGTATTAAAGCATTGAAATCCTGTATGGCACAAGTCATCGCCATCTCCAATTCCATAAGCAGGCGAATGAGTTAATAGTATGTCTACTCCTTTACTTCTCCATAGTTTAAATCTTAAATCCTTTATCCTTTTATTCATCTCTTTTTCAGTATATTGATAATGACCCATATTATAGCGCATGCTTCCGCCAAGGCCCATTATTTTTATTCCTTTATATGTAACAATAGTGTCATCTATATTTTCACAGCCTTCAGGAGGATTTTTTAAATATTTATCATTGTGGTTACCCGGAATATAGAACAGTGGAGCCTTAATCATAGTTACTAAAAATGATAAATATTCTGCCTTTACATCACCACTTGATAAAATCAAGTCAATATCCTTAAACTTTTCCGGTTGAAAGTAATCCCAAATATACCTTGATTCTATATCTGCCACTAACATTATCTTCAAGTCTTATACCACCTTTCAACCTTCATCTTAATAGTTCAGCATCGTTTATGTATGTTCCGTATCAATATGTACATTATCTTACATAAAACCCTTTACATATTTATCGGGATATGTTCCTTTGCATCCTGAAGTGTGAGTTTACATTTCAATTTAGTTCATTTTAATATAATTATACACAAAAATCAAAAAGACACAAAGACAATATTTTTGCTTTGTGTCTTTTTTAATACATAACCGCTCTTGATTCTAATAAAATACAGTAACAAACTTAATTGAGAATACATCACACATTACATTATCATCTGTTTGAGCTTCTTTTATTACTATATAGCTTATACCAACCTCAACCAGAGTTCCTTCTCTATCCCTCAGCTGTTCTGTTCCGATTAAAAATTCAACACGTACATATCTACCAATCAATGTTCTTAAGTACCCCTGCATATATCTGGTATCTTGAAATACAGGCGAACCCGGAGCATCGCTAAAAGTTACTCCCGGTATAGGTGATGGCCCTGTAGGCTGATTTTGCATTCCCGGTACACCCTGTTGTTGAATGCCTGCAGTTTGAAAAGGTGCACCCATAGGCTGCATTGTCTGGGGGTTTTGGTATATGTTTCCTGGCGCTTGCATTCCCGGCATCATTGGTGCCGGCATTTGACCTACAGGCATCATCATCGGTCCCTGCATTGGAAATTGTCCGCCGCAGCCTCCTTGCCCCATAGGCATCATAGCCGGATTCTGTCTAAACTCGCATTCTGAACAAAAGTCATCGAACATTAATATCCTCCTAATTATTGATTTGCATATCTATGTCTCAAAATAAAGTGCTGTAGGGTTATAGAAGCAGTGCAGCCTTATTCTTACCTGGAAGCTTCCACTCCCATTATACGGAAAAGCATTAGGACATGTAGGCCTGAATGGGTTAAAATACCACAAAGAGGCTCCAACTCCAAATAGTCTGTTTCCCGACAGTGCCCAATCAGCAATTCTATAATGAATCTGCTGAGGTGGATTTGCCCATATAGTCTGAGGATTAGGTCTTCCTCCCAAAACTGAACGTGTGCAGTCAAATTGTCCTTTTTGATATATTACTTTTCTCACATCACCTTGACATATTCTTTGGTATTCTCCTGAAGATACATTGACTCTATTCATTATAACCGAGGCAACAGCTTTCATACCGTTTTCGCCTTCGCCTCCGGCCTCACATCTTAGTATTCTGGCTAATAATTCTCTATTTGAATAAGCCACATATTTCACTCCTTAATCAGTGTACACTAATAAGTTATTCATTTTACTAAAAAATGTTACTATTTTCTCTTGATTAGGAAAAAAAGGTCAGCCTAAGCCAACCTATATATACAAGTTAAAATATTATATTATTTATTTTCCTGCAATTGACATTTCTCCGATTACCATGGACGGACTGCCAAAGCATCCCAAACTGGATGGAAGAATAAACTTCAGGTCACTACCTACCTCTAAAACATTATTAAGCACATCATAATAATTTGCTGCTATTGTTATTTGCTCAACAGGTCTTCCCAACTTACCAGCCGATATAACAAAACCCTTTGCCGCTAAAGAAAAATCCCCGGTTATTGCATTTGCTCCAGCGTGAGTTCCAGCTATATCTGTAATCATAATTCCTTCACCAACATACTGAATCATTTGTTCTAAGCTTTGCTTTCCCGATGTAAAATAGAAGTTTGTTGGTGATATTCCAATAGGTGAGGAGTAAGATGCTCTAGACGCATTACC
>JAEZDX010000087.1 GCA_023417975.1 Bacillota bacterium | reverse complement strand
GAAGTATATCAAAACGGCAGTATATACAGGCAGAGATTTGAATATGCTTACGATAAGGCTTTAAAGAAGGTTATGCCGGGAACACCGGTAACAAAACTGGAAGTAGTAGGAAAAACAGAAGAAACGGGAACTAAAGTTACTTTTCTTCCGGATGATGAAATCTTTACAAGTACTGAATTTAAGCTGGATATTATTGATGAGAGACTTCAGGAATTGTCCTTTCAGAACAAGGGTATAACGTTAGTACTCATTGATAATAGAAAAGAAGAACAGGTTATAAAAGAATATCATTCCAAGAGAGGATTATTGGACTTTATTGATTATTTAAATGAAAGTAAAACCGTACTTCATCAAGAGCCTGTGCTTTTTGAAGGTGAAAAGGTAATAAACGGCTTGAATATGTACGGTGAAATTTGCATGCAATTCACAGATTCCTCCACAGAATATATTGCCAGCTACGTAAATAATATACCGACCACAGAAGCGGGTACCCATGAGGCTGGCTTTAAAACAGGAATGACTCGTGTCTTCAAGGAGTGGGCAAAAAAGCTTAACCTACTAAAGGAAAAGGATAAGGAATTTGAGGGAGATGACTTGAGAGAAGGAATGACAGCTATAGTAAGAATCAAGATTTCCAATCCTATTTTTGAAGGACAGACTAAAACTAAATTAGGTAATAATGAAGCTTACACAATGATGAATGAGCTATGCTACACAAAGCTTTCAGAGTGGATTGAGGATAATAAGGAAGTGGCTTCAAGCATTATTACAAATGCTGTGGAAGCAGCTGCCAGAAGAGAAAAGATAAAAAAGATCAATGAAGCCGAAAAGAAAAAGGTAGGTAAAGGTGCGGCTCCATTAGCAGGTAAGATAGCTGTTTGTACATTAAAGGAACAGGAACATTGTGAATTTATAATAGTTGAGGGAGATTCTGCAGGAGGCAGCGCAAAGCAGGCTAGAGACAGAAGATTTCAGAGCATAATGCCTTCCAAGGGAAAAATTATGAACACTGAGAAGCAGAAGCTTGAAAATGTGCTTGCCAGTGAAGAACTAAAGATATTCAATACTGCGGTGGGAACCGGTATTTTGGATAATTACAATGAGAAGGATTTAAGATATAACAAGATAATTATAATGAGTGATGCCGATGTGGACGGTTACCATATACGAACACTATGGATGACCTATATATATAGATACATGAGGCCTTTAATTGCAAATGGACATCTTTATATAGCCCTTCCGCCATTATATAAGGTTTATAAGCAGGCTAAAAAAGGTGATGTTGAAAAGTATGCATATAGCGACGATGAATTGGAAGCGGTTAAGAAGGAAGTAGGTAGGGGAGCTTTGATTCAAAGATACAAAGGGTTGGGTGAAATGAATCCTGACCAGTTGTGGGAAACTACACTAAATCCGGAAACTCGAACTCTGCAGCAGGTTACCATTGAGGATGCATCTAAAGCGGAAAAGATGGTATCTCTACTTATGGGAGATGTGGTAGAGCCAAGAAAGAACTATATGTATAAATACGCTGAATTTTAACAGATTGGAGAATATAGAATGGTGAAAAAGAACAGTGGAATACCTAAGGATAGCAATATTATAAGGGTTCCCTTGGAAGAGGCCATGCCAGATAACTATCTTCCCTACGCCGTGGAGGTTGCTAAAGATAGAGCACTTCCGGATGTGAGGGACGGATTAAAACCGGTGCATAGAAGGATACTTTACGGGGCGTACATGCTTAAAGCAACTCCTGATAAGCCATATTATAAATCTGCAAGAATTGTAGGTGATATTCTAGGTAAATATCACCCTCATGGTGATGCTTCAGTATATGATTCCATGGTTATACTGGCTCAGAATTTTACTACAAGAATGCCTTTAATTGACGGGCATGGAAACTGGGGATCTGTAGATGGTGACAGTGCAGCTGCCATGCGTTATACGGAAGCCAGACTTACTAATATTGCCCTGGAAATGATAAGAGATATGGATAAAGATGTAGTAAATATGGTTCCAAATTACTCTGAAACGGAGCTGGAACCGGAAGTGCTGCCAAGCAGATATCCTAATCTTCTTGTTAACGGTGCTTTTGGTATAGCCGTTGGACTTGCAACTAACATACCACCTCACAATTTACGGGAGGTATCCAATGCATTACTTGCATATATGGAAAATAAGGATATTACAACAAGAGAATTGATGGAATATATTAAAGGTCCTGATCTTCCTACAGGAGGAATTCTCATAGGCAAGAACTCCATGCTGGCAGCTTATGAAACCGGAGAAGGAAGGGTTACACTAAGAGCAAAGACAAGTATTGAAAAGCTTGAAAACGGAAGGCTCGGTATAGTAATTACGGAATTCCCTTTCAGAAAAAATAAAGCAAGGCTCCTTCAGACCATATCTGAAATGACTGGAGATAAGAGACATGCTAAAGCGCTGGAAGCTATAACGGATATTAGAGATGAATCGGATAGAAACGGAATAAGAGCAGTTATAGAATTCAGAAAATCTGCTGAATATGATACTGCCGATAAGGTGTTGAAATATCTTTACAAGAAAACTGATTTGCAAAGCAATTTAAGCTTCAATATGGTTGCTATTGCTAATGGGAAGCCTGAAACGCTGGGCTTAAAGAACATATTGGTATATTACCTGGAGCATCAGAAGGAAGTTGTAACAAGAAGAACACAAAAGGAATTAGATATAGCACAGAAAAGATTTCATATAGTTGAAGGTTTTATAAAAGCCATTGATATAATGGATGAAATAATTGCAGCTATAAGAGCTTCAAAATCAAAGAAAGATGCTCAGGAAAATTTAGTTCATAAATTCGGCTTCAGTGAACCTCAGGCTGATGCTATTTTGGAACTCATGCTCTATAGGCTCACGGGATTGGAGATAAGGACCTTTGAGAAGGAATATAGAGAGCTAGAGAAGCTTATAGCAGCACTAAAAAAGATACTTGGAAGTGAAAAAGAATTATTAAAAGTCATAAAGTCGGAGCTTCTTCAGGTTGTAGAGAAGTATGGAGACGACAGAAGAACTGAAATAATTGAAGATGATACGGAAGCTAAGATTGATATAGAAGAGCTTATCGTAGTTGAAGATACTATGATAACTATGTCAAATGAAGGATATATTAAAAGAGTACCGCTTAAGTCCTATAACAGATCCAATACTGATGTAAAGGAAATAGAATACAGAGAAGGCGATTACAACAGATATCTTTTACAGTCAAATACACGGGATACTCTATTAATCTTTACAGATACGGGAAATATGTATCAGCTGAAGGGCGTAGACATACCTGAGTACAAATGGAAGGAAAAAGGCGAAAGGTTGGATGATTTAATAAAAGGTCTGGACCTTACGGCTGAAAAAATTGCAGCGGTATATTCCGTACCAAATATGCATGCTGAGCAAAGCTTATTATTTATAACAAACAAAGGCAATATTAAGAAAACGGCGTTGGATAAGTTTATTACAAGCTATTCAAAATTGATGGCACTAAAATTAAAGGATGATGAGAGACTCGTCTTGGCAGAGCTGATTCAGAACGAAAGAGAATGTGCATTTATTAATATTACTACTAAATGCAAACTAAACTTCACTGTAGAAGAACCGGAGCTTGAGAGTACAGAAAGAAGTATAATGGGAACACAGCTCGTGACTCTGGGTTCAAAAGATGAAATAATATCGGTAGAATTCACACAAAGCAATGAATTTGCAATTTTTACCTTAGGTGTCAGTGATAATGGAAATATAAAAGTGCTGGAAAACTTAAGATCAAAAAGCGATTATAGAATTTCAACTGCGTCCAATGATACTATACTATTCTTTACAGATAACGGTTTTGCATATAAGCTTCCTTCATTTATGCTTCAGAATGTGAAGGAAGAATTAAATATAAGTGAATTCATTGAGGAATTTAAAGCCGGTGAAAGTAAAATACTGGAGGCGTTATCAGTAAAGAGCTTTACTGATAATGTGAGTATTTATTTCTTCACAAAGAAAGGTATGGTAAAAAGGACTGAGCTTATAGATTTTGAAGGCTCATATTTAGCAGCAGCAGCCTATAAGCTTAAAAGTGAAGCAGATGCATTGGTAAACATAAAGGCATCCTCTGTTAATGATAGCAGTGCACTTATCGTTACTAAAAAAGCCATGGCTATAAGATTTACTACCGCTTCAATAAGCGCTATGGGGAGAATTGCGTCAGGCGTAACAGGAATAAGCCTTAAGGAAGATGATGAGGTAGTATTTGGAACTATTATTGGTGATAGAGTAAGTAATGCCGGAGAAACAGCAGTTACGCTGGATACAGAACATGAACTAAAGCTAATCTCTTTAAGAAAAGAAGAGAAAATGGTGAAAGTATCCGGTATTAAGCTTCAAAATAGGGCCGGAAGAGGAAACAGTTTATTGCTTATCATACTTGATGATTTTATTAAAGATGTTAAAATTATATGAAAATTGCTGCAATTAAATTGAATCCTTTAACAAAAACTAATATAATATAAATATAGATTAATTGAGTCGGGTAAAGCCCGATTCTTTTTTAAAATGGTGTAAATCGTTTACAATTGCATGGAGAATTGAGGTTATAGGACAATATTAATACTTAAAAAGTATAATATTTGTAAGAGGTGGTAATATGAAAAAGGTTCTGCTTTTTCTTGCAGAGGACTTTGAAGAGATTGAAGCACTGACAGTAGTAGATGTTTTGAGACGTGCCGGTGTTCAATGCGATATGTGTGCATTGAAAGGCGAATATGTTAAGGGGTCTCATGGCATAGAAGTTAAAAGCGACATAAATTTAGATAATGTAGAAGCAAGAATATACGATGCAATTGTACTTCCTGGGGGGCTAGGAACGGATAATCTTAAGAACAATGTAAGAGTGCTGCAGCTCGTTAAGGATTTTTATATGAGCGGAAGATTGACTGCTGCCATTTGCGCAGCACCAACAGTACTAGCAGAAGCCGGAATAGTGAACGGTCATAACATAACATCTTATCCGGGAGTAAAAGACTACTTGAATAATTGTATATATAAAGAGGACATAATAGTTGCCGATCATAATCTTTTGACAAGCAGAGGGCCAGCCACTGCGTTACCGTTCTCCTTTGCGGTTCTGGAAGCCTTAGGACTTGATAAGGAAGCTGAAGAACTTAAAGAAGGCATGCTATATAATTTTTTTACTTCATCGCAAATAAAATAGAAGAAAGTGAAGAAAGTTTATAAAACTGAGGCATAACTTTGATATAATAAGAACAATGGGATTGACTTATAGCCCATTGTTTTTATTTTTTATCAAGGAGTTTATTAACATGAAGGAATTTGTTTTAGAAAATGGAATCAAGCTTATGTGTGATACAAGGCCCGGGAGTATTACTTCTTTCTGTATTGGGTTTAATGCAGGAGCCTTGGAAGAAAAGAATTATAATCTTGGTATAGCACATGCGGTTGAACATATGGTGTTTAAAGGAACAAAAAAAAGAACGGAAAAGCAAATAAACGAGGAATTGGACAATTATTTTGGCTTCAACAATGCTATGACCAATTATCCATATGCAATATATTACGGTACGGTAAACAGTGAGGATTTTGTCAATTGTTTTGAAATATATAGCGATATAATTATAAATCCGATTTTTCCTGAACACGGGTTTATTGAAGAAAAAAGTATTATACTTGAAGAATTAAGAGATTGGAAGGAAGATTCAACTCAAAGGTGTGAAGACCTTCTCTTTGCAAATAGCTTTGCAAAGAGAAGAATCCGGGAGCTTATAATCGGTAATGAGCAGAGTATAGAAAATATAACTCTAAATGAAATTAAAGAGTTTTATGGAGAATATTACTGTCCTTCAAATTGTGTCGTAACTGTTATTAGCTCTTTGAATGCTGAACATATATATGCATATGTAAATGAAACTTTCGGTAAGTGGCTTGGAAGCAGTAAGCCCAATATCCCTTGCTGTTATGAAGAAAATAAACCGGGTATTTTCAAATTTGAAGAAGGGGATGAAAGTGCCAAGCTGCAGTTTTGTTTCGATATACAGGAGTTGACGTGGAAGGAACTATATCACTTATATTGCTTTAATATGGAATTTGGAGAGGGGACCAGTTCTATACTTTTTGATGAAGTGAGAACGAAGAAGGGCCTTGCATACGAAGTTGGCAGTTCCATAAAGATTGAAAGAGGCATAAAGCTGTTTTCTATACAATTGAGCACTTCAAAGGGAAATGTAGATAAAGCTATAGACATTGTCAACATATGTGTAGATATGGCTCTAAAGCGGGACTGGACGAAGCATGCAGTGCTTGAAAGAGCAAAGAAACGTTTCAAGCTGAAGGAAAGTTTATTGCTGGAAAGATCCATAGAGCTATGTAAAAGAATGGCTGTATATGAATTGATGTTTGAAAACTATAAACTTGGTATAGGTGACATTCACAATTATAATATAGATGGCACCGAAATGAAGAAAACCGTTGAAAAGGTGCTGAAAAATCCGTCTATACAGATTTTTAGTTAATCTGTTTAATTTGAGTTACAATTGTATTTACAGGGAGCTGATTTACTAATGGAAAAGCAGTGGATGCTTAAACAGACAAGTACAAATATTATGGCTATTGCCAAAGAGTTAGGGATAAATCCTATAATTACTGCGCTTTTAGTACATAGAGGAATTAAAGAGCCTAAGGAAATAAGAAGTTTTTTAACGGCATCTGTTACCGATTTACATGATCCGAAGCTTATGAAGGACATGAATAAAGGTGTAGAGCTCATAAAAGCCGCAATTTCCAAGGGAGAGAAAATATTGATTTACGGAGATTACGATGTAGATGGAGTTGTTAGCACATATATCCTTCTTAGAGGTCTATTAAGATGCGGAGCACTGGTAGATTATCATATTCCTGACAGAGAGAGCGAGGGTTATGGCATGAACAGTGAAAGAGTTGCCATAATAAATACTCAAGGCTTTCAAACAATCTTAACCTGTGATAATGGAATAGCGGCTTTTGAACAGATAAAACTGGCCAAGGAGCTTGGTATGAAGGTTGTAGTTACTGATCATCACGATATTCCGTTCATGGAACAGGATGGTGTTAAAAAATATATTGTTCCTGAAGCGGATGCAGTAATAAATCCAAAGCAAGAAGACTGCAGCTATCCGTTTAAATGCCTATGTGGGGGAGCAATCGCATTAAAGTTTATTCAATGCCTTTATGATGCTATGAATATAAGTGTGGATGAATGTGAGGAGTTTATTCAGTATGCAGCAATATCTACCATTTGCGATGTTGTGGATCTTATTGATGAAAATAGGATAATTGCAAAAGAAGGACTTAAAATGTTGAACAGTACGGAAAATTTGGGACTAAAAGCGTTGATAGCGGAATGCGGGTTAGATAAGAAAACAATCGGGGCATATCATTTAGGCTTTATAATAGGACCGTGTATTAATGCTACGGGAAGATTGGAAAGTGCTAAGCTTTCAGTAGAAATGCTTCTATGTAATAGTGCAGACAAAGCGGCAAATATGGCTAAAAGACTTAGAAGCCTCAATGAAGAAAGGCAGAGTATTACGGTAAGCAGTGTAGAAAGAATCGTGGATAGCATTGAAAAAGGTTATGGAAAAAATGATAAAGTTTTGGTTGTTTATGATGAGGAAACCCACGAAAGCATTGCAGGGATTGTGGCAGGAAGGGTAAAAGAGTACTACAATCTTCCTACAATAGTACTGACAAAGGGAAAGGAAATGCCAAAAGGGTCTGGAAGATCAATTGAAAATTATAATATGTTTGAAGAACTTGTAAAATGCAAGGATCTGCTAGAAAAGTTCGGAGGTCATCCTATGGCGGCAGGTCTATCTGTTAGGCAGGAAAATATCGAGCTTCTAAGACAGAGGCTTAATGAAAATTGTGCGTTAACACCTGCGGATATACAACCAAAGGTGAGAATCGATCAAAGGCTTCCGCTAAAGTATGTTTCATTTAGGTTGGTTGAAGAAATAAATAAGCTGGAGCCCTTCGGTAAAGGCAATCCATCACCTGTTTTTGCAGAAAAGAACGTAATTATTGAAAGGGTATCATTGCTTGGAAAGGAAAAAAACGTATTAAAGTTTTTAATAAGAAATGAAGAAAACTTAGGTAAAATTTACGGAATCTATTTTGATACCTCAGGAAGTGTAAAGGAGTCTATGGCAACCTATTATGGTTCTGAAAACTACGACAAAATAATTAGGGGATTATTCCGAAGCATTAATGCGGATATAATATATTATCCCGATATTAACGAATATAACGGTGCAACCTCTCTGCAGCTGGTAATTAAGGACATAAGATTTTCTGGAACAGTGAGTTAAAGAAGTATATAATGTATATATCTTTGAAGGAAAAATATACAATTTTATAGAATATATAGTAAAGTATAAAATTGGAGGGCAATTAATATGGATATAAGTGTAGAGCAGTTACCCTTTGCAGTGGCAGTATTAAATAAACAAACATTGGTTATAGAAGCAGCCAATGAACAATTTTATAAATTGTTTTTAATAACGGAACGTAAATGCTCTTCCATATTACAATATAGTCAGCTATCGTTTTTGAAGAGTATTGTTTTTAAAGATGACAAAGAGGCAGCGGAAATAAATAACTATAATCTGAGAGATAATATTTACTTAGATATAAATGTTCAAAAAAGTAAAACCAATATCTTTTTGTATTTCCATAAAAGGATACTTGAAAACAAATCTCACGATGGCGACATAATGGATAAAATTTTTAAGCTTAAAGAGGAAAGACAGCAATTTATTACTATGTCCGCTGAATTAAAGACTAAATGCGATATTATTGAGATTTTAAGAAAACGTGAAAAGGAATATATGATGCATCTTAAGGATGTGATGAATAATATATCCGAAGGTTTAATAGTATTAGACCGAGAGGGAAAATACAGTTTTTGCAATAAAGCGATTTTTTCCATACTTGATGTCAATATTGTGAGTCTTATGGATTACCCTAATATATTTCACAGCTATGAAGTATTAAAAATTAATGAGATGAATCCGCGGGATGATTATGATGAAATATTTAATTATAAGCAAAGTGTGAAAAATTTCATTATACTGCTTTGCCACAAGGATACCGGCGAGCGAAAATATATTGAATTTAGTAATAATCCAATACATAGCGAGGTAGGAGATTTCATATACAGTATTGTGACTTTAAAGGATGTCACAGGTATAAAGCTGCATGAAATTCTTGTACAGGAGCTGGCATGCTTTATCAATGATGTAGTAGATACTATGGATATTCCTATTGCTGTAGTAACATATCCTCAACTGGAAATCACCTTAATTAACAAGCAATTGAGAGATGCTGTAAGTAAAGTAACGGGTAAAAGGTCTCATAAGCCCTTCGGCAAGGTAATAGATATGCTGAAGATTTTGTCCGACGGCGACAATACTCAGCTTACGGATATGGTTATAAAATGCGGAGAAAAAGGGGTAGAAGGAAACTATT
>JAEZDX010000057.1 GCA_023417975.1 Bacillota bacterium | reverse complement strand
TTTAAAGCTATGGATATGTTTTTGCTTGTAACCTCTAGCAAAAGAACTCTTAAGGTTTGTGATATAAGGATTGTACACTCTTTACCTGAGGAAGCCTGTCCTTAGAAATATAGCTTGTCCTAAATCTCTTATCCGCTCTTTTTTGTGACATAGCAATAGTATAAACTTATAAGCATATTTAAAAAATTATATAAAAAAGACAACCAATTGGTTGCCTTTAAAACATCATTTTACTAGAGTTTTTCCTGTCATTTCAGCAGGAACTTCCACTCCCATGGCCTGAAGCATCGTTGGTGCTATATCAGCAAGTACTCCGCCTTCTCTCATTTCCTTTGCATTATTTGCAACATAAAGGAAAGGAACAGGTCCTGTAGTATGTGCTGTCATTGGGGCGCCAGTTGAATAATCAATCATCTGCTCTGCATTACCATGGTCTGCAGTTATAAATACGGCACCATCCTTCTCAATAACTTTGTCCACAACTTTTCCTAGGCATGTGTCAACTGCTTCTATAGCAGCCTTAGCAGCCTCAAATACTCCGGTATGTCCAACCATGTCAGGATTTGCAAAGTTTAATATGACCATATCATATTCATCAGTATCCAATCTTTTCAGCACTTCTTCAGTAACCTCATTGGCACTCATTTCAGGCTGAAGATCATAAGTTGCAACCTTTGGTGAAGCAATAAGAGCTCTATCTTCACCTGCATTAGGTGCTTCCACTCCGCCGTTAAAGAAGAAAGTTACGTGAGCATATTTTTCTGTTTCAGCTATTCTAAGCTGTTTCTTTCCTAATTTGCTTACGTATTCACCTAAAGTGTTTGAATAAGATTGCGGCTTGTACGCAATTACAACATTCTCTATAGTTTTATCATATTGTGTTAAGCATACATAAGTCAGCTTAAGAGCTTCTCTTTCAAAACCACTGAAAGCTCTGTCATTAATAGCTCTTGTTATTTCTCTTGCTCTATCCGGTCTAAAATTAAAGAATATTACAGAATCACCATCTTTAATATTAGCTACAGGCTGTCCATTTTCAACTATAACAGTTGGGAGTACGAATTCATCTGTCTTGTTATCTCCATAAGATCTGTCCATAGCCTCTACAGCACTGGCAGCATTTTCTCCCTTAGCATTTACAAGAGCATCATATGCAAGCTTAACTCTTTCCCATCTGTTATCTCTGTCCATAGCGTAGTATCTTCCGGATACAGTTGCTATCTTTCCGATTCCAAGCTCCTTCAAATAGCTTTCTATATTTAATATAAAATCTTTACCTGAAGAAGGAGGAGTATCTCTTCCATCCATGAAAGGATGTAAATATACTCTTGAAAGACCCTTTTCCTTGGCAAGCTTAAATATTGCTTTAACATGATCTATATGTGAATGCACACCGCCGTCTGAGAGTAATCCAAGAAGATGAAGGTCCGTATTATTCTTAATGGCATTGTCAACAGCTATATTTAGTGCTTCATTTTCAAAAAAATCTCCGTCTTCTATAGCCTTTGTTATTCTTGTAAGTTCCTGATATATAATTCTTCCTGCACCTATATTAAGATGTCCAACTTCTGAATTTCCCATTTGTCCACTTGGAAGGCCAACATCAAGTCCGCTTGCTCCAAGCTGAGTGTGTGGATATTTTTCAAATAATCTGTCATAGTTTGGTTTATGAGCTGCTCTGATGGCATTTCCGTCTTCTTTATCACTGATTCCGAAGCCGTCCAATATCATCAGCATTACAGGTTTTTTAGTCATGTTCGTCCTCCATATTAATAATTTTTTAGCCGAAATTGAAGAAGATAGTCTACTTCTAACTACTTCCTATAACTCGTGACACGGCTCTGCGAGGAAGTAGGGCTTCGAAGCTGAGCAGTGTCACGTACAGTGCTGAACTTCTAACTTCTTCCTTGCAGAGCTCTGTCCTGATTATAAAAAGTACTATTTTAGTAGTTAACTATTGCAGCAAAGTCTGCAGGAATCAAGCTGGCTCCGCCAACTAATGCTCCGTCGATATCTGACATACCCATCTGTTCCTTAATAGTAGATGGCTTAACGGATCCGCCGTACTGGATTCTTGTAGCTTCTGCTACTTCTTCACCATAAAGGTTCTTTACGCACTTTCTTATGAATGCGATTGTTTCGTTAGCCTGCTCGGAAGTAGCAGTCTTACCTGTTCCGATAGCCCAGATTGGTTCGTAAGCAATTACAAGTGCCTTAACCTGCTCTGCTGTTAATCCTGCAAGATCAAGTTTAACCTGTCTTCCTATAACTTCTTCAGTTATATTTGCTTCTCTTTCTTCCAAGGCTTCACCAACGCAAAGTATTGGAACTAAATTGTGAGCAAAGCAAGCCTTTAACTTCTTGTTAACTGATTCGTCGGTTTCATTAAAGTACTGTCTTCTTTCGCTATGTCCTATTATAACATAATCTATAGCCATTGCCTCTAGCATTCCTGGAGAAACTTCACCGGTAAATGCTCCCTTTTCTTCAAAATATACATTCTGAGCTCCAATTTTTATGTTACTTCCTGCAGCTGCTTTCTTTACTGCATCAAGGCATACGAAGGTAGGGCATATTACTACTTCGCTTTTAGCATCTTTAACTAATGGCTTTAATTCCTCTACTGCCTTTACTGCCTGGTCGATTGTATTGTGCATTTTCCAGTTACCAGCAATTATTGGTGTTCTCATTATAAAAATCCTCCTCTATAAAAAGCATAATAATATTTAACACGGAGGAATGATAAGCACGTTGAGCTTATGTAAAGAGGAATTATGTAAACAACTCCCCTTCCACCCATTCCGTGTTTTTCGTTTCTTCCGTGTTAAACTGGACTCTATTAATTATTTGTCATTTAAAGCAGCTATTCCCGGAAGTTCTTTTCCTTCTAAGAACTCTAAGGAAGCTCCGCCGCCAGTTGAAATGTGAGTCATCTTATCTCCGAATCCAAGATTGTTTACAGCAGCAGCACTGTCTCCACCACCAATTACAGTAGTAGCTCCGCTTGCAGCCATAACTTCAGCAACTGCTACAGTACCTGCAGCAAAGTTCTTAAATTCAGCAACTCCCATTGGTCCATTCCAAATGACAGTCTTTGCTTCTTTAACAGCATCAGCAAATAACTTTTCTGACTTTGGTCCGATATCTAGGCCCATATAGCCTTCCGGAACATTCTGATCTTCAGTTATTATAGCATCAACATCAGCATATTCAGGAGCTATTCTGTTATCTACAGGAAGTAATAGCTTAACGCCCTTAGCAGCAGCCTTATCCATCATTTCCTTAGCATAATCAACTCTTTCAGCATCAAGAAGTGACTTTCCTATTTCATAACCTTGAGCCTTTAAGAATGTATAAGCCATTCCGCCTCCGATTATTAATGTGTCAACCTTCTCTAACAGATTGTTTATAACTGCAATCTTATCAACAACCTTTGCTCCTCCAAGTATAGCACAGAAAGGTCTTTCAGGATTGTTAACCGCTTCTCCTAGGAACTTTAATTCCTTCTGAATTAAGTATCCGCATACTGCAGTTTCAACAAACTGAGTAACACCAACTGTTGAGCAGTGAGCTCTGTGAGCAGTACCGAAAGCATCATTTACATAAACGTCAGCAATTGAAGCTAAATCCTTTGAGAATGCTTCTTCATTCTTGCCTTCTTCTTTTCTGAATCTTGTGTTTTCAAGAAGAATAACATCTCCATCTTTTGCACTTTCAACAGCAGCTTTTGCATTTGCTCCTACTACTTCGTCATCTGCAGCAAACACAACTTCCTTTCCAAGAAGTTCGCCTAATCTTTTAGCAACAGGTGCCAATGTAAGGCTTGGGTCCGGTCCCTTAGCTTTTCCTAAATGTGAGCAAAGAATAACCTTAGCTCCTTGAGCAACCAAGTATTTAATAGTTGGAAGAGCACCGTTTAATCTGTTCTCGTCAGTTATAACTCCGTCCTTCATAGGAACATTAAAGTCACATCTAACAAGTACTCTTTTTCCCTTTACTTGTATATCTTCGATAGTCTTTTTATTAAAACTCATCTTCTTCACCTCATAAAATTACTGATTTTAAGATATATTAAACTAAGAAAAGCCCGGCCTCATAGCCAATATTCGGATACATGCGCATAAGCACATGTATCCATACTACAAAACCAGACCTTTTAACTTTTAATCTTGTTTAATTCAAGTTGGATTATTTAGCGTCAACCTCTGCCATATGGATTATAAGGTCGATAAGCTTGTTTGAATAACCCCATTCATTGTCATACCAAGAAACTAATTTAACAAAGTTTCCGTTTAAAGCGATACCTGCTTCAGCATCGAATATGGAAGTTCTCTTGTCATGGATGAAGTCAGTTGATACAACTGCATCTTCAGTGTAACCAAGAATTCCCTTTAATTCATTTTCTGAAGCTGCCTTTACAGCTGCCTTTATTTCTTCATAAGTAGCTGACTTTTCAAGTCTGCAAGTTAAGTCAACAACGGATACATCAATTGTTGGAACTCTGAAGGACATACCAGTTAACTTTCCGTTTAATTCAGGTATAACCTTACCAACTGCCTTAGCAGCTCCTGTTGATGATGGAATTATGTTAGCAGCAGCAGCTCTTCCACCTCTCCAGTCCTTGTTTGAAGGGCCGTCAACTGTGTTTTGAGTAGCAGTTGTTGAATGAACTGTAGTCATTAAGCCTTCAACTATACCAAACTTGTCGTTAATAACCTTTGCTAAAGGTGCAAGACAGTTAGTTGTACAAGAAGCATTTGATACTACTGTCATATCCTTTGTGTACTTTGTATTGTTAACACCCATAACGAACATTGGAGCATCTGCAGATGGAGCTGATATAGCAACCTTCTTAGCGCCTCCCTTGAAATGAGCTGAAGCCTTTTCTACAGTTGTGAATACGCCAGTACATTCTGCAACATATTCTGCTCCACATGAAGCCCAAGCTATATTTGATGGATCCTTTTCAGCAAATACCTTTATTGAATTGCCATTTACTACAAGAGCTCCATTTTCCTTGTCAACTGATACAGTACCCTGGAATTTTCCATGAACTGAATCATAAGTTAACATGTATACCATGTAATCTAAATCGATAAATGGATCGTTTATTCCCTTTACTATTACTTCTGGATTGTCTAATGCTGCTCTAAAAGCAAGACGTCCTATTCTTCCAAAACCATTAATACCTACTTTAACCATTTAAAGTACCTCCTTAAAAATAAAATATATATTTTAAATAAAAATATATTTTAAGCTAATTTAATAATTTTGATTCATTATCAGTATAAACCAAAATTGAAAGGTTATTCGTCCTTTACGATACTCAATATTTCCCTTGCAGCACTTTCATCCGTAATGAGAACTCCTCTTGCATTACCCTTTTCAGTAGCTACGATAGCCTCTGCCTTGTTCTTACCTCCGGCAACAGCAACGGGATAATCGATTTTTCTAATGTCATTGTTATTTATTCCTACTGTGGGGGTAGAATAAACAACTTCACCTTTTCTGTTGAAATAGCAGCCGAAAGCTTCACCTACAGTACCTATGGATATAAGCTCCCTGATTCTTTCAGTTGTGACGCCTCTTCTTCTTGCCATCTCATCCGCTCTTCCAATGCCGTAAATCAAAACATTGGCTTTTTTTATGTTTTCGATAATGTCTTTTATGTCTGTCTCATTGAGCATAGTATCTAAAGCTCTGTCACTTAAATTATCAGGTACATGAAGCATCTTATAATTTCCGTTGACCTTATGAGCCAAATTGGCAGCCAAAGTATTTGACTGAATCTCCACTTGTTTTCCCATTCCGCCTCTTGCAGGTACTACAAGTATATTATGTACATTATTTATTCTGGGCATGTTGTCAATAACTTCTTTAATTGTACTTCCACCGGTCAAGGCAATAATGTCATTATTTTTAATAACGCTTTTTACATAGTTGGCGGCTGCCCGTCCCAATTCTTTCATCACGGTTTTGTCTTCTTCCATGTCGCCAGGTACAATTATAACATCTTTAACGCTAAGTTTTTCCTTAATAACAGTCTCTATATCTGACAAGCCTTTTATTTCATGAATGAAGCTTTTAAGCTTATCGATAATCTTCTCTCCCTCAGGAGTTACTGTCATACCGGGTGTACCAACCTCAATGAGGTTAACAGACTTTAAGAAGTTGATTTCCGTTCTCACAATCCGTTCTCCAAGTTCAAGATTATTCGCCAGAATCCTGCGTCCCACCGGCTGATTATAGTAAATAGTTCTTAAAATGTTGTATCTCTTCTCCAGTAGTTCAATAAGTTCCGGAACAATCTTTTGTTGCAGCTTTAAAATCTCTTCCAAAAGAAAACACCCCTTTGGTCGCTTAACGTCCCAGTATATTTATTTATGTCCCACAACCTTATTATAAAATACTTCATGTTATTTTTAAATAGTATTTGCAAATTTTTTTAAAAAAATTACATAATCGTTTAAATTGGCCCTAATATAACACAAAAAACTGCGCTTAATGTAAATTATCCATTAAGCGCAGCATGAAAAACTTGGGAAAACTATTAAATTATATAAATTAAAATATTATTGCTGATTACTTTTGTTCCCTTGTTTCTCCAATAAAAGCTGCAGCTATCATATTCGGTCCTACATGTGATGCTATAGTTGCCGAAAGTTCACAAACCATTAGCTGCTTCGGTGTTCCCTTTTCCAAAATATAGCCTTCAAGAAGCTTTGCATCTTCAGGGCAGTTACCATGTCCAATTATAACGATGGCATCCTGTAAGTTTATTATATTCTCTCCTAATTTGTCTGCTATAAACTTAACAGATTTTTTTCTGCCTCTTACATTGGAATAGCTTCCCAACCTTCCCTCTCGGTCTACTGTTAAAATAGGCTTAATGTTAAGAGCAGAGCCTACAATGGCAGTAGCAGCAGAAATTCTTCCGCCTTTTTTCAAATAGTTTAAATCATCTACTGCAAACCAGTGATTTACATTCATCTTATTGTCTTCTGCCCACTGAACAATCTGTTCCTTATTGCTACCTTGTCTTAGCATTTCGATAGCAGTTAAAATCATAACGCTTTGGCCCACAGAAGCGGATAGTGTGTCAATAACTGTAATGTCTGCATCCGGATGTTTTTCTACAAACTCATTTCTAGCCATTACAGCATTAAAAAAGGTGCCGCTCAAATTTGAAGAAAATCCTAAATACAAAACAGAGTTTCCTTGATTATAATGCTTTTTGAATGTTTCATAAAATCTGAATGAATTAATTTGTGCTGTAGACGGCATGATTCCTTCTCTCAATTTAGAATAAAACTCAGCATGAGATAAGCTTTTACCATAATCATCAAGATATTCATAGCCATCTATATTCACCGGCATGCCTAAAATATCAAGAATATCCGAATTTGCCTCAACATATTCCAGAGTAAGGTCGCAGCACGAGTCGGTTAATAGAATAGTGCCCAATACTTTTCCCCCTTAATTAATAATAGAATCTCTTTTTTCTTATGTATTAATTGTCAAATATCCACAATAATACTCGATAATTGTATAAAATGCATACTATAATATATTTTAATATACACTACTTTATTTATCAACACATATATATTATGACAAATAAATCCAGGCTTCTTACTTCATGTTAGGAAAATCCATCTGCCTTAAAGCTTCATATGCCATTATGGCAACAGTATTTGATAAATTCAAAGATCTGGTACTTGTTTCAAGCATAGGAACTCTTATACAGGTTTCTGCATTTTCATTTCTTATATAGTCTGGTAACCCGGACGATTCTCTCCCAAAAACTACGAAGTCACCTTCTTTAAATGCTGTTTCTGTATAATACTTTTTTCCTTTGGTAGTTGAAAAATAAAAAGTGGAGTCTTTGTATTTTTCTCGCAGCTCTTCATAAGACTCATACATAGCTAATTTCAAATATGGCCAATAATCCAGTCCGGCCCTTTTCACGTGCTTTTCATCCAAGCTGAAGCCCATAGGCTTTATAATATGAAGCATTGAATTTGTAAGCACACAGGTTCTTGCAATATTACCGGTATTTTGTGGTATTTCAGGTTGAAATAAAACTATATTCAAATTCAACCCTACCGCCTCCTTTATATCAACATAATCGGATCCTTTTGCATATAAAGATATTTTCGCAAAAGCTGAAAATAATTACACCTTCATATATTACCTTATAAACCTCTGTTAGTAAAGTATTATAGAATTCAGTGCTAGTTTAAAATAAATTTCTCTATAACTTCTGCAACTCCATCCTCATCATTTGAAGCTGTAACATACTGTGCCATAGTCTTAATTTCCTCATCAGCATTTCCCATAGCTACACCAAGTCCTGCATAAGCTATCATGGAAGCATCATTTTCGTTATCACCTATACATATAATTTCTTCCCTTTTAATATTATAATAGGCTGCAAGAATTTCTACCCCTCTTCCTTTAGATACTCCGCTGCACATAACCTCAAAATTATTAGAAGAAGAGCTCACTACTTCAAGCTGTTCCACTGCTGAAAGTTCTTCCTTTGCTTTAGCAACCTTTTCATAATCCATATCTATGGCTATACATTTTAAAAGCTCTTCCTTATAACTTTCAAACACTTGACTCCAATCTATTACCGTTTGTATTTCAATTCTTTTATCTGCCGGGTGATCCTTGTTTGTTTTTAAATACATCTGAATATGAGGATTACTCCCCTCAGTTAAAATGGCATTAGATGTGTGAAAGTTAGGTATTAAGTCATACTTTTTCAGCACCTTAAGTATTATTTCACAATTATCTTTTCCCAGCAGCGATTTATAAATTACTTTATTTTCATCCTTTTCTCTTATAAATGCACCATTTGCAGATATGATAGGTGCTTTTATTCCGACCAAATCAGCATAGTAATCTGCAGAGGTAAATAACCTTCCCGTACTAATAACAACTTTAACTCCTGCTTCTTGAGCTTTTCTCAGGTATTGTTTGTTTTTTTCTGTTATTTCCTTTTTTGAGTTTAACAAAGTTCCATCCATATCAATACATAACAATTTATATTTCATTTTAATTCTCTCCTTCTAGTAAGAAGGCTGCCATCGTTTTGAAGGCAGCCACACTATATTATTGTGCATCTAAGTATTGCAATATTCCCTGGGAAATATTTTTTGAAAGGTTTCGTAGACAATTGTTATCCTTCAATCTAGCCACATCCTCTGGATTACTTGCAAATCCACATTCTATTAAAACAGCAGGCATAGTATTATGCTTTATTACAAAAAAATTAGCCGTAACAACCCCTCTATTCTTCCAATCGTCACTTTTTACTGCATTTGACTGTATTTTCTCAGCCAGCTTCTTACTTTCTGCCAACTTTATATTTTCCTTTGAATAGTAAGTTTCTATACCGTTGTAGGTCTTACTTTTCTCGTAAGAATTTATATGCACCGATACAAACACATCAGGTTTCTGTTTTTCGGTAAATGCCACTACATCTTCTATTCTGATAGTTTTATCGTCCTCTCTTGACATAGCAACCTTACAACCTTTAAATATGAGTTCCTGTC
>JAEZDX010000002.1 GCA_023417975.1 Bacillota bacterium | reverse complement strand
AACAATAACAGCAGCAGTAATCAAAATGATAGTAACAATAATAAGCAAAGCGATAATAGCAACAATAACAGCAGCAGTAATCAAAATGATAGTAACAATAATAAGCAAAGCGATAATAGCAACAATAACAGCAGCAGTAATCAAAATGATAAAGACATAGCCATGGATATACTCATAACCTCTAAAGCAACAGTAACAGCGCTTGCAAAGGTACTTACAGAGGCAACAAATCCTCAGATCAGGGAAACCTTAAAAAACACCCTTACAGCTAGCATAAATTCTCATTACAGATTATCGGACATAGCTCTAGCTAAGGGCTGGTATAATGCCTACGCCGACCCTCAGCAGCAGCTTCAGCAGAATCTTTCGGAAGTTCAGCAAATAACAAAATAAATTTGCTTATAACATATATGGGAGGTGATGGTATGCCGGATAACAATTCCTTAGCTCCTCATGAGATATTAGAACTGAAGGAGTTATTAAGCAGCGAAGTACTTGCAATGAAAAAGCTTCAGACGAGTAGCTCTGTAGTTAAAGATGAACAGTTGAAATCCTATATAGAAACATGCATGGATTCTAAAAAAAATAAGATAAGCGACATACAAAAGTTTATACAAGTCAATCCTATGTGAGAGGAGGAGTTTTTAATATGTCAATTTTAGGTTCCATATTAGGATTGGATGATGTATCCTTAAGTGAAAAGGATATTGCCTTTGACATGCTCAAGGATTCAAAGTATAATGTTACATTATTATCTAGTGCTGCTGCAGAAGCAATTAATCCTGAACTGAGATCTTTACTTAGAGGTCAGCTTGATACGGCAGTTAAAGAACATTTTCAGCTGTGCGACATATTAATAAATAAAGGTTGGTATCCAGCCTTCGACAGCCCACAAGACCAATTAAAAAAAGAAAATAATATGTCCCAAAATTCTTCTGGTGAATAACAAATTGCAGGAAAAGCCGATAAAATTATACACAAAAAAGTACTAGGGACTTGAAGCTTGACTCTAGTACTTTCTTATATTCAATTTGGTTTATAAACTATGCGCTTTGTTCTCCATCGTTCTTAAGTGCAATATTACATAATTCATTTCTATAAGCAAATTTAAACCCTGCCAAATAAATAAGAATGATAGTTACTGCAAGGAACAGAGCTACATAAGGAATGGTTATAAGTCTCTCAGGCACTGCTTCATATAATGTCAATGCTCCGAAAAACATAAATACCCCTCCAGTAATCCACTTTATGTATTTCTCGGGGATATGCTTACACATCCAAGCTCCTCCTACTATGCCTATACCGTCAGCTATCATCATTCCAACAGTAGTTCCTGCAAGTATGAAAACAGGCATGCTGCTTTGAGCCGAGATAGTAATTGTCATCAATTGCGTTTTATCTCCAAACTCTGCTATAAAAAATGCTATTCCCACTGTAGCTATAGGTCCAAATTTACTCTTCTTATTTTCTTCATCGTCAAGCTTGTCCCCTCTTAACGTCCAAAGACCGAATATGAGAAATAAAATCGCTGCTAAAATTTTTACCGTATCCATTGGAATTAACGCCCCTGCGTAAGCACCTATAGCCACCGCAATGGCGTGATTACAGACCGTAGCAATAAGCACTCCTATCATGACTTGCTTTACTTTGTATTTGCTTGCCATAGCCATAGCAAGAAGCTGAGTCTTATCTCCCATCTCCGCCAACACTACCAGTACCAGCGCCTTAAAAAATACTGCCATCTTTTTACCTCCATCCTTTAATACAAGCTAAAAGAAATCCCTGCCTCTTAAACTATTAAGCAAAATAAAAAGGACCTTTAACACAATGTATGGATAAATCCATAACTATTGTGCTAAAAGTCTCACTTGACAATTGCCACGATAAAGCCAGGTTATAAACCAGTATGTTGACTTTATCAACTCTTTCGAGCAGTTACTCCCTCTTAACTATATAATTAAATTATTAATCAAACAACATAATTTTATTATAATTATGCTGTACTGTCAATGAAAAACCTTTATATACAGAAGATTATTTATTAAATCTGCTTCTATATCCGCATTTTCTGCATAGTTCTTCCCTTAGTTGATGTCTTGAAAAACCTTCCAGCATATTTTGAGTTCGCTGCTCCTGAAGTAAATGTTCAAAGTCATCATTAAGTATATTCCCCAGGTTAATTATACCTTCACCGTCCAAACAGCACGGTACCACAGTTCCGTCCACCAGTATTGCAATCTGATCCTTCAGCCCGTGACAGCAGCCTTCCCTTCCAATTTCTTCTTCATGAAGGCCCGGCCATTTAAATTCATAATCCTGGTTTAAAAACACCCTTTCACAGAGTTTTATTCCTCTGGAACTACCTATCTGCTCCTCTATGCCTCTTGACAATGCAAAGAAATCTTCTATTACACTTAATATGTGCCGATTCTTTTGTCTCTGTAAATTTGTCACATTGCTTTTATCCAAGTTCCATAATCTCAATGCCGTAATAATATGGCTACTTTCCGAAGCTTCCTTTGCAAATTGAAGAACATCACATAAATATTGATTCATATCAATACGCTGTTCATTAGCATCAAAGCTGTGCAAAGATATATTTATTTGCCTTAACGCAGGCTCAAACATGATTTTATCTTTAACTTTAGAAATAAGGGTTCCATTAGTTGTAATGTTAGCTTTTAGTTCATTCTTCTCGCATAACTCCAAAAACTTATCTATATGCGGATGTAAAAGCGGTTCCCCTTTAACGTGAAAGTAAACATGATCAGTGTAAGGCTTAACTTGCTCCGATATATATGAAAATTCTTCAATAGTCATAAACCTTGCTTCTCTTTTTGTCTGGGGACAGAAGCTACAGCTCAAATTACATGCACTTGTGATTTCTATATATACTTTCTTAAATCTCTTCATTAGTTTGAGTCCTCCAAGCTTAAAAATACAAAGCATATGGCCTGCTGCGGCATCACATTTATTTCATTTAATCGCAAATCAGAACTTTTTTAATTCACCGGGTTTTATTTCATATTGTATGTTATTGACACTCACCCATACCGAAATAGCTGACGGATTATAAACCATGTCAGATTCCGCTGAAGCCTTCAGATTTTTGAAAGCATTTATATAATCTAGTATTTCTATATTTGTGGCATACCAAATATCTTTTCTTCCGCTTACTAAACTGCAAAACTTTTCTATTAAGTCCCAATTATCATCCAAATCAAACTCATAGCTGTGACCCCACAAATAGAAAAGGCTCATACCTTCCGGTTCTTCAGTCAAAAACTTACTTACTATGTCCATCAATTTTGGATTCTTATGATAACATGTTGGATTCCATGTCAGTGGTTCTTCGGGTAAACTGAAACTCTCATGCTGATTTACTGTTCTTGAATACTCAATGCCAACTTCTTTTAACACTTGAAGTACTGTCTCATTATATGTACCAAATGGATACGCCATTCCTCTAACCGGATAGCCAAACATTGCTTCAAGATTTTTTTTGTCATCCAATATTTCTTCAATCACTTCATTCTTAGGCATATTTTCAAGATGTGGATGCGTCATGCTGTGAACAGCAACCTCATGGCCGTCATATAAATGTAAAATATCGGCTTTATTCATTCTCTTTATTGTTATTCCTTTATTCACCCATTGGCTTTCCTCACTTTGAATGCCGGAATTCAAATTGAAAGTGGCCTTTAATCCGTTATCATTAAACAATTTTACAAGTCTCTTGTCCTGAGTTATCCCATCATCGTAACTAAAAGTAAGAGCCTTTTTTCTTCCATTTGGAAACAAACCTATTATTTTCACTTCTGACATTGCTATACCCTCCAATTATCTTTCTAAAAAGTTTCAAGGTATAAAATTATTTTATGCATGCTCGAACAAACCATTAAACTCCGGATTTTCGAACACGCATAAATTTAACCTTATCCTCAACCCTCTAAAAATATATAACTTCCTATGTTAATATATAAAACAATATTATCACTATTTTCAGTATAAGTAAAAAGGCATAGCAATCATTAATTCACTAAATATCAGCTTTTCATACTTCTATTTTTAATTTGCATAGCTTTTCAACTCATCAACAAGCTCATTAATATTTATTTTTACCAACTTTGCACATTCTCCTTCTGTGCTATAGTACAAAAACAACTCATCTCCTGAAATATAAAATGTTTTAGGAAGATGTTCATTGGATTTATCGTTTAATGCATCATATGCTTCGGATTGTAAAAGTGAATATGGAATTCTGGCTATAACCTTTGAAGGATTATTGAGATCAAGTAAAACTGCCCCCAAACTATATGTTGTATTATTATCGACGCCATGATATAAAAACAGCCAGCCTGCCTCTGTTTTTATTGGTGGTACACTTCCCCCCAATTCTTTTTCCTCCCACTGATATTTTCTTCTCAATACTCTGTTATGCTCAAATCTGTTTTCATAGCCCTTCCAACTCTTCTGTGAAATTAAGTCCTCTATGCTGTCAAAATATTCGATTTGTATATTTGGTTCTATTCTGTGAATATATACAACTTTGTCATTAACCCGCTCGGGAAATATAAAGGCGTACTTATCCGATGAAAAGCAATGCTTTATTGTCCCTAGCTTTTCATAGTTTTTGAAGTCACTTGTTCTGGCTACAGCGACTCTTGATTTCCATTCCTCACAAATTGTATAAAATACATAGAAAAACCCTTCAAATTGTACAACTATAGGACTATCACACTTAGTAATCTCTTCCGGAAGACCTTTAAGCTTTTCAATATTGTCTGACAATTCTTTAATACCTTTAATATCAGCAGTCTGCTTATTGAATTTGATCATAAAATATATCTCCTCTTAAAATTATTTTACTTCTCATTAAAATATTATTAACTTAAAAGAAAAGTATTCTTGTATAATGTATATATAACACACTAAAAGTCTTACATTGTGCTTAGCAAAAATATTCAATCTTCAAGGATTTTATGCGAAGGCAGAATGTAATAGCCTTTGTGTGTTATATCTAGATAAGGATGGTGATATACTTTGGAAAACAGTTCAGCCTTACATCAGATAGATAATTCGGCTCTCGGATGTTATCACAGCATTGATAACGATTACTTCCATTACTCAATTCATATACATGATTGCTATGAGCTGTATTATTTTATTTCCGGAGATGTTACCTACTATGTGGAAGGTACTGCTTACAAGCTAAATCCCAATGACTTGCTATTAATAAATAATAAGGAGCTTCATAGGCCGCAGCTTAACTCAGCATGCGTTTATGAACGAACTGTTATCAATTTTAACAAGGATCTCCTAAGTGAATTTAATTTTCGAGATTATAATCTTTTCAGCTGTCTCGATGACCGGTCGCCGGGCGAAAATAACCTAATACCTTCCTATGAAGTTCTATCCAATAATATAAACATTCTTATTCAAAATATACGAAACTGTAAAGATAAGTCACTATCAAGTGAAATATTGAAAAAAACTTACTTAGTTCAACTTCTCATTAGCCTTAATAATATTATAAACGATATAAGAGGTGATGAGCTTATTTTAGATAAAAATAATGAAAGGATACTTCAAATTATACGCTATATTAATGATAACATAGCTTCAGATCTCTCACTAAGTACATTGGAGGATAAGTTTTATATAACAAAATATTATTTATGCCATCAATTTAAAGCTTCTGCCGGTTTCACTTTAAACGAATACATAACCTACAAGCGTATAATGAAGGCAAGCGAATTGATTAAATCCGGAGCTCCGCTTACAGAAATTCATGCATTGGTTGGCTTTGGAGATCATTCCAACTTTTACAAAGCTTTTAAAAAGGTAACAGGCTTTTCACCTAAACAATATAAAAACAATATACTAAATAACAAATGACAGGGAGCATAAAATCCCTGTCATTTGCCATTCAGCATCAAATACATACTGTACGTTTATCGCTTTTTTAAAGGCTCTATTTAAATTTCGCACAGTATATTTTTAATAAATTTTAAGTTTTCCTTTAGCTTTTCATCCGTGGTTTTCTCACAGGAAAAATCCTCAAAGGATAAATATCCGTCATAACCAACTGCCTTTAAAGCTGATAGCTGAGTTTTGAAATTCACCTGTCCATTTTCTAAAGTGCTCCATCCACATTTCCAGCCATTGTGATCTTTTAACCAAGCCGCATTTTTTATATGAACATGGTCAAGGTACTGCCCAAGAATTTCAAAGCCCATTTTATGCTGCTCTAAGCCTTCATGAATCATATTCCCGCCATCATAAATAATACCTATATATTGAGGTTTCAAGCCTTCCACCAATCTATAAGCAGCGCTGGCACTTGGAATAATAGTTCCATGATGAATTTCAAAATTCACTTTTACTTCATACTTTGCTGCCAACGCCTCAAGAATCTTTATTTCCTTTTTGGTCTTATCAAACAGCTCTCTATAGTTTTCCTTGCTATTGTAAATCGGCATTGATACTCTTATTTTAGGGCATTCCATTATTACTGCCGCCTGCAAAACCTCCTCTATTCTATCAACATCAGAAGGAGCAAGATATGTAGCTAATGCAGCAATTTCTATTCCTTCTCTTTCACAGACTTTTTTTATTTCGCCTGCACTTTCCAAAATTGTATTCACTTCTATAGTGCTTTTATTATATTCCCAAAACCATCTATCTCTTGGCGGTATTACCTCAGGCTCGGCCTTAAGGCTTGTGCCTATCCTCCATTCCACCCCATCATACCCGTATTCTTTTAATTTTTTTACTGTTTCCTCCAGATCATAATCCGGTGTTCCTACTGTAAATACAGAAAACTTCAACTTAATCACTCCATTCACGTTTTTCATATGCATATATTTTAGCGCATGTACTTGAAATATCCATTGCGGTTATTGTTATAAACATTGAATATATTGCTTAGTATAAAAAACTGCAAATATAGTATTTCAAAAAAGCAAAGCCGGAAGACACTATGTTCTCCGACTTTCATAAGCTCAAATATGAACAACCTACTATTTAAGAGATAGCTTAAATGTTTTTATTTCATAAGGCTTTATTACAAAACTAAATTTATTTCCTTCAGCCTGGAGCTCTGACAAATCATTTTCAAGTAAGTCACATTCGAAAACTTCCTTAATATCATACAATAAAGTAAGCGTTACCTTAGTTCTTCTATTATGATATTCATACAATCTTATAATTAGGTGTTGGCTGTTTTCAGCTTTTTTTACAACCTCTATAATTACATTTTCCTTATCTAAAGCTACTAAGGATGCTACACTTGGCAATGTTCCCTTATGAGCTGTTTCCACTTTCGCTACAAGGGGATCGTTAATGTTATATGCAGCTTGTACTACTTTACCCTCTTTCCAATCTCCGCTGTGAGGATATAAAGAATACATAAATTTATGTTCTTCTCTATCAGCATCAACATTCGGGTATGTAGCTGATTTTAGCATAGTAAGCCTCATAACTGAATCTTTAATATCATGTCCGTACTTGCAATCATTTAGGAGACTTACACCATAGCCGTCTTCCGATATATCCGCCCATTTATGTGCGCATACCTCAAACCTTGCATAATCCCAGCTTGTATTCCAATGAGTAGGTCTTTCTACATTCCCGTATTGTATTTCATAGGTAGCTTTGTCTGCATGTATGTCCACTGGGAAAGCAGCTTTAAGCATTATATGCTTTTCTTTCCAATCAATATTAGTATCAAAGTCTATTCTCTCAATACCGTTATATATATGGATTAGCTGCACTATACTTGAGTTAAGGAATTTTCTCCTGATTTTAACGGTAAATCGTACCGGTCCTTCTTCCATTATCTCTACACCTTCAACATCGTCAACTTCCCACATTTTTTCCTGATAATATATGTTTATATCCCATGCATCCCAATTGTGTGGCTTATCTTCAAAGGCTTGAATAACATTTGCTCTCACGCCCTGCTTAAGTACTTCTCTTTCATTAAGCTTATCGTATATAGATGTAATATGGGCCTTTTCATCAAGTTTTATAATATAATATTGAGTTTCCAAGGCTTTTGTATTAGAAAATGCTGGTTCCGCCATTATGTTTTCATTTTTTTCGTTTCTTATAGTATAGCTTTTATATCCTTTCGCCGGAACACTATCAGCAATAAATACTATTTTACCTTCTCCTACTTTTTGAGAAGGTAAAAGCACATCTCCGTCATAAACCTGTGCTCCTTGCCAGCCCTCAGGAATTTCAAATTCAGCTATATCTTTTCTCTCAAAACCAAGTTGATTAAACACTACTACTGAGGTTTCATTAAGCTCTATCTTAGTAGAAATGTTGGAAACAGCTGAATTTATTAGCGTTGTTGCAATATAATTAATATTTTCATACTGCTTCTTAGAATCCTCATAAACCTCGCTTATTGATGATCCGGGTATAATATCATGAAACTGATTTAATAATGTTATTTCCCAACACTCCTTAAGCTCATCAGAAGGGTATTCTGCCGCCGACACCTGCGAATTTAAAATAGAAAGCGTTTCTGCACTCATATTTAAGAATTCTGTTTTTCTGTTAAACCTCTTATTTCTTGCAACTGAAGTGTAGGTTCCTCTATGATATTCGAGATACAGCTCACCAACCCATTTAGGAAGCTTTTTATTATTCTTAACTGTTTTATCTAGCCTTTGAAAAAAATCTAGTGTCTTTCCCATCTTTACCTTTGGCGCTCCCGGTATACCCTTTGAAAGTCTTCGCGCTGCTTCCAGCATTTCCTTAGTTGCTCCACCGCCGCCATCACCATATCCAAAGCAATTTAAGACCTCATTATTGATAGCTTTCTGCTGATATCTCTGCCAGCAGCCCATGACCTGAGAAGCATTTATATCTCCGGTATAAGTAGTTGCAGTACCTACCTTTCCGTCTTTTTTATAGTCCGTAGTTGTAATAAAATGCGTTAAAACTTCCGTACCATCCATTCCTCTCCACATAAA
>JAEZDX010000678.1 GCA_023417975.1 Bacillota bacterium | reverse complement strand
CGTAGAAGCTGGATTGAGAACTTTTGACAAATATTTTCCATTTCCTGAAGAAATGAACAGAAAGCTTACTGGTGCAGTAGCTGATTTACACTTCTCGCCTACGGTTGGCTCCAAGAATAATTTGCTTAGAGAGGGAGTAGCTGAAGAAAATATTTATGTAACCGGAAATACTGTAATTGATGCTATGGCTTATACTGTAGATGAAAATTATGTGTTTGAGAATAATGAATTAAATGATATAGACTACAATAAAAAAGTAATTATGGTTACCGCACACAGAAGAGAAAATTGGGGAGAGGGTATAGACAATATATGCTGTGCAATAAATAAGCTGGTAGATGATAATAAGGACGTGGAGGTTGTTTATTTAGTTCATTTGAATCCAATAGTAAGAGATGCTGTTTATAAACATCTTGGAAGTAAAGAAAGAATTCATCTATTGCCTCCGTTGGATACTAAAGAAACTCATAATCTTATGAATAAGTGCTATATGGTAATGACAGATTCAGGCGGATTACAGGAGGAGGCTCCTCATCTTGGAAGACCGGTGTTGGTTTTAAGAGATGTAACTGAAAGACCTGAAGCTGTTGAAGCCGGCACAGTCAAACTGGTAGGTACCGATACTCATGAAATATACAATACAGCAAATGAACTCATTAGATGCTGTGATTCTTACGAAGCAATGAGCAGGGCTATAAATCCTTATGGAGATGGTAAGTCTTCTATGAGAATTTGTGATGCCATAGTAGACTATTTCAGAAGCATAGATAAATAAGTAAATAAAAGTAGTTTCTAAAATTAATATATTAAAGAGTACTTAAAATACCGCTTAAGAGCAAAGTTGAATGTAAGAAGATTTTTGTGAAAAATATCTTCTTACATAAACTTAAAGAAAAGATTGTTTAATTTTTAACAAAATTATATTGATTAAAGGAAGTTTTGTGGGTATAATTAGACTTGTAAAAGAAAAGTTTCTATAGTTATTTAAAGTACATAATATAGGAGGTATAGCTATGAAAGAGGTAGTTATAGTCAGCGCAGTAAGAACTGCAATAGGCTCCTTCGGCGGTGGATTAAAGGATGTTCCTGCCGTAGATTTGGGGGCTTTAGTAATTAAGGAAGCAGTAAAAAGAGCGGGAATTAATCCTGAAATTATCAATGAAGTTATTATGGGAAATGTACTTCAAGCTGGGCTTGGACAAAACCCTGCTAGACAGGCTATGATAAAGGCTGGGCTTCCTTATGAAGTTTCTGCCATGACAATAAATAAGGTTTGCGGGTCCGGATTGAGAGCTGTTAGCTTAGCTGCTCAGTTAATAAAAGCAGGAGATGCAGATGTTGTTATTGCGGGTGGTATGGAGAATATGTCCAGAGCACCGTATGTACTTGATTCGGCAAGATGGGGACAAAGAATGGGTAATGGTACCATGGTTGACGTTATGATTAATGACGGACTTTGGGATGCTTTTAACAATTATCACATGGGAATTACTGCAGAAAATATTGCAGAAAGATGGAACCTCTCCAGAGAGGAACAGGATGCATTCTCAGCAGCATCACAGGCTAAGGCTGGAGAAGCTATTCAAAGCGGAAGATTTAAGGATGAAATTGTTCCTGTAGTAATACCTCAGAGAAAAGGGGATCCTATAGTATTTGATACAGATGAACATGCAAGACCAGGTACAACAGCAGAAAAGCTGGCGAAGCTAAAGCCTTCCTTTAAGAAGGATGGAACCGTTACTGCAGGTAATGCATCAGGTTTAAATGACGGTGCTGCTGCTATAGTTGTTATGAGCGCAGAAAAAGCTGCTGAATTAGGAATTAAGCCGTTAGCTAAGATATTATCCTATGGTTCAAGAGGTCTTGATCCTGCAATAATGGGATATGGACCGGTTGCGGCAACAAAGGCGGCACTTGACGCTTCAGGATTAAGTATTGAAGATATAGATTTGATAGAGGCTAATGAAGCTTTTGCGGCTCAAAGCTTGGCAGTTGCAAAGGATTTGAATTTTGATATGAGTAAGGTAAATGTTAATGGAGGAGCAATTGCTCTTGGACACCCAATTGGTGCTTCAGGTGCAAGAATATTGGTTACTCTTCTTCATGAAATGCAAAAAAGAGATGCTAAGAAAGGTCTCGCTACATTATGTATAGGCGGCGGCTTGGGAACAGCATTAGTTGTTGAGAGATAGGAAGTAAATTAATTAATTTTAAGGAGCTATAGCTAATAAATAAGAGATTTCATTAGCTATACTTCTTTTTTTATGTAGAGAATAAGAAGGAGTTAATAAATAAAATGTTAACAATATGTTAACAGTAATAAAGTTAGACAAAATTTATGAATGTTCATATTGCAAATTATGCATTTGATTTTAATTATAGTTAAAAGGGCTAAAGATATTGTAAAATACACCGATATTGTAAGTGAGTAAAATGAATAACTATAAAAGTTGAGTGTAATGCCAATAGGTTTTGAAAAGGATATCAATTAAATGAAGTATCATACTTGCAAATGGTAGAATATTCAGACAAAAGAATCGTAGAGTTTCCAATACAGCAAAGCTTATATAATTAAATATATAGCTAGCTTAAATGAGGTTTATGGCAGAAAAGGTACTATAATCGACTATAACATGTTAAAACAGAATAATTAACAGAAAATTAACCATTTTAAGAAAATCAAGCAGGAGATATAATCATATTATTGCCGATACTGGAAGCTAGGTGAATACATGGACAAACAAATTAGTTCTATGCTTAAAGTAACATTATTTCTTGATCTTTTCATAGGTGCAATTGCAGGAGTTATCCTTAAAACGCTGGGTGAAAGCTATATGGTTTTTGTTTTGCTTGGTATTGGAGTTGGATATCTTAACTTTGGAATGAGCAGCATTATAGGACATTTTACCTTTAGTAAACTTACTGGTGTGTCTATTTTACTCTTTGTTCTTTCCTATTTTTTTAGAATATTTTTGACAGCACTAATAGGTTATATAATTTTTACTCATAATAAGTATGGTGCCCTTACTTTTATGTTAAGCTATACTCTTCACTTTATAAGTATTGTCATTTATTCCTTATTGATCAGAAAAAATGAAAATTAGGTACATATAAGCATATTGCCAGTATTAGCTATAGTGTTATGAAAGGAAGTGATATGGTGGGCAGTGAAAGTGATGCACTATTTTCTTTTAATCTGTTAGGGGCGCATATTTATATAGAAAGCAGTATAGTAGTGCAGTGGGTTATAATTGCGGTACTAGCAATAGTTTCAATTTTATTGACCAGAAATCTTAAAAAGCACCCTGACAGAAGACAAAGCGCATTGGAAGTTTTTTATAATACCATCGCAAATCTTGTTAAAGAAACTATGGGAGAAGGGTTTATGACTTTTGTACCTTTTATCGGTACTATAGTATTATTCATTCTAATAATGAATATAGTTCCCTTATTAGGTATACCGTCACCGACAGAGAAACTCAGTGTTACTGTAGGTATGGCAGCAATTACATTCTTGGTAGTTCAAGGGTATGCAATCAAAAAGGTTGGTTTACTTGGATATTTTAAAGGCTTCTTTCATCCTCTACCTTTAATTTTCCCTTTGAATATCATTGAAAGATGTATGCTCCCTGTATCGTTAAGTCTGCGACTATTCGGCAATATAGCTGCGGGCACGGTAATAATGAAAATTGTATATGACGGTCTCCTTGGTGTTGCAACACCCCTAGGTATAGGAATACCAATACCATTTCATTTGTATTTTGATTTATTTGATGGAGCAATTCAGATGGTTATCTTTACAATGCTGACTATGGTAAACATTAAAATAGTTTCAGAACACTAAAATTAAATTTTTATAATTAAGGAGGACTTAGACATGAACGCATTAATAGCAATAGGAGCTGGTTTAGCTGCATTAGGATGTATTGGTGGAGGTATAGGAACAGGCTTGGCAACCTCTAAGGCAGTTGAAGGAGTATCAAGACAACCTGAAGCAAGCGGTAAAATATTAAGTACATTAGTAGTAGGTGCAGCTTTTTCGGAAGTAACAGCAATCTTCTGTTTCCTTATAGCTTTCTTACTCCAAGGAAAACTATAATAAAACTTCATCCAAGTTTATATAGTTATGGAGAGGAGGCTTGGATAACATGACAATGGATATCCATTTATTGACCACGATTTTTACTATCGTGAACTTTATTATTCTATACTTTATTTTAAGACATTTTCTATTCAAGCCAGTTGATAATATTATAACTACCAGACAAAATGAAGTTAATACGAATATTAAGAATGCTGAGGAAAATAAAACAAAAGCAGAGCAGTTTAGAATAGAAAGTGAAACAAATCTTAAAGAATCAAAGAATAAAGGTAAAACAATTGTTGAGGACTATAAGAAAAAGGCTGAAAGTCTTTTTGAAGAAATAAAAGGTGATGCCAATAAAGAGGCTCAAGACATTATTGAAAGAGCCATGCACGAGGCAGAAAGAGAAAAGGAAAAGGCACAAGCTGAGATTAAGGAACAGGTAGTTAATCTGGCTGTGGCACTCTCTGCTAAGGCTTTGGAACAGTCCATCAACGAAGAGGAGCATAGGAGACTCATTAATGACTTTATAGCTAAGGTAGGTAACTGATTATGTATGAGTATCTTGATAGAAGATATGCTCTGGCTCTCTATAGAGTAGCTGAGGAAAAAGGAAAAGTAGATATTTTTATGAGTCAGTTTCGTGAAATTGTAGATTTAATATACGGAAGCGATGATTTGATGAAACTTCTCAAGCATCCTGAAATAAGCAAAGGTAAAAAGAAGAAAGCCTTTGAAAAGATTTTTACAGGTAAGATTGAGGAAGAACTTTTAACTTTTCTTTTAGTTCTTGTAGACAAAGATAGAATACTCTATTTAAGAGAAAAACTTAAAGAGATGGAAAAAATTCATCTTGAAAAGAACAATACTCTTTTAGCTGTCATAAAAACTGTTGTTCCTCTTAATGAAATAGAGAGACAAAGCTTATTGCAGAAGCTGGAAATCAAATATAATAAGAAGATTCTATTAAGGGAAGAATTGGATTCGAGCTTAATAGGAGGAATTTATGTAAGAGTCGGAGACGACGTAATAGACGGTTCATTAAAGTTAAAGTTGGAAAATATGAAAGAATTAATGCTTAAAGCAGGTCAGAGGTGATTAAATGATCATTAAACCGGAGGAAATTACCTCAATTATAAAAAGTGAAATTGAAAAGTACGAAAATAGGATTGAAACGGTAGATTCCGGTACAATTATTCAAGTTGGTGATGGTATAGCAAGAGTTTATGGACTTGATGACTGTATGGAAGGAGAACTTCTGTTATTTTCTAATGGAGTATATGGAATGGCACTTAACCTTGAACAGGATAATGTTGGCTGCGTTCTTCTCGGAACTGAGGAAGGTATAAGAGAAGGCGACGTAGTAAAGAGAATGGGAAAGGTAGTTGAGGTACCAGTAGGAGAGGCTTTAATAGGTAGAGTTGTAAATGCATTGGGTGCACCTATAGACGGTAAAGGCCCTATTACAACTACAGAGACCAGGGCTATTGAGACACATGCCCCGGGAGTTATAGACAGACAATCGGTAAAACAGCCGTTACAGACAGGAATTAAAGCTATAGACTCAATGATTCCAATAGGTAAAGGTCAAAGAGAATTAATTATTGGTGACAGACAGACAGGTAAAACAGCTATTGCCATTGATGCAATAATAAATCAAAAAGGTAAGGATGTTATTTGTATATATGTTGCCATAGGACAGAAGCAATCTACAGTTGCACATATTGTAAATACACTCACTGAAATGGACGCAATGCACTATACAATAGTGGTTTCTTCAACAGCTTCAGAAACCGCACCGTTGCAGTTTATTGCACCATATGCCGGATGTAGTATGGGTGAGTACTTAATGAATAAGGGTAAGGATGTATTGATTATTTATGATGATCTTTCGAAGCATGCAGTTGCTTACAGAACGATGTCATTACTTCTTAGAAGACCGCCGGGAAGAGAAGCTTATCCTGGAGATGTATTCTATATACATTCAAGATTATTGGAAAGAGCAGCTAAACTATCCGATAAACTAGGCGGAGGATCCATAACTGCGCTACCTATAATAGAAACACTTGCAGGAGATATAACCGCATATGTTCCGACAAATGTAATTTCCATTACAGACGGACAGATATTCCTTGAAACAGAACTGTTCTATTCAGGACAAAGACCGGCTGTTAATGCTGGAGTATCAGTTTCCAGAGTTGGTGGAAGTGCTCAGATAGGTGCAATGAGAAAGCTTTCAGGTACTTTAAGACTTGAATTGGCTCAATACAGAGAACTTGCAGCATTTGCTCAGTTTGGTTCAGACCTTGATAAGGAAACAAGAAGAAGACTTGAAAAAGGTAAGAGATTGGTTGAAGTTCTGAAGCAGGATCAATATAAACCAATGTCTGTAGAAAAGCAGGTAATAATATTATATGCAGCTATTAATGACTACTTGTCAGAGATTAAGGTATCATCCATAAGAAGCTTTGAAAAGAAGTTTTTGGAATATATGGATACTCATCATAGGAGTGTAGCAGCGTCAATAGCTGAAACACAGAAGCTAACAGCTGAAACTGAAGAAGAATTAAAAGCTTCTTTACAAGAATTTATAAAAATTTTCTTGGCAGATGAGCAGTAAGAAGTAGTTTACCAATAGTTACAGGAGGTGGAATATGGCTGGAGCAGGGCTTATTACCTTAAAAAGAAGAATGAAATCTGTTACTAACACAAGGAAAATAACTAAGGCTATGGGATTAGTAGCCACCTCTAAACTGAGAAAGGCTAGAGTAGCACTTACTAAGGCCCAGGAATATGACAGCAAATACTCTGCCATATTCGAGGAAGTACTAAGTAATTTTGATGAAAACAGTATTTATACCGCGAATAATGGAAGCAGTAAAAAGCTCTTTGTGGTAATTACTTCAGAAACTGGCCTTTGCGGCGGATACAATTCAGCTGTAGTAAATAAGCTTGTTGAATCCGCAGGAAAAGATAAGGAAAACACACGAATACTTGTTGTTGGACAAAAAGGAAGAAGTTACTTTAACAGACTTAAGTATGAAACTGTAGCTGAGTATGTTGAAGTAGATGATGTACCAACCGTTAAGGAAGCTAATACTATTGCCATGCATATATTCTCTCTTTTTAATAAAAAAGAAGTTGGAGAAGTATATTTGGCGTATACTAGATTCGCGTCATCAGTAAAACAGGAGGTGCAGTTAGATAAGCTTCTTCCTATTAACAAACCAAATAGCACAGAAAAGAATAATTATATATCCTTTGAGCCGCCTATAAATGAAATTTTCAGTTACATTACAGAAGAATATATTAAGCAAAAGATATATTATTGTTTGACAAATGCCAAGTCCAGCGAGCATGCTGCCAGAATGAATACTATGGACGGAGCAACTAAGAATGCTAACGATTTGCTTGATAAACTGAATTTGAAATATAACAGAATTAGACAGAGCACTATTACCCAGGAAATATCTGAAATAGTGGGCGGTGCGGAAGCTCAGAGGTAAAAAGAAGGAGGATAAATATGTCCGGTCAAGTAGGAAAAGTCGTACAGGTCATAGGACCGGTTATCGATATAAAATTTGATTCAGATTCTCTTCCTAATATATTAGATTGTCTTGAAATAAAAGCTGAAGATAGAACAATAGTTGCAGAAGTAGAACAGCATATTGGTGATGATGTTGTTAGGGCAATAGCAATGGAAGCAACAGAAGGACTAAAAAGAGGAATGGAGGTTATTGACACAGGAAAGCCAATATCCATTCCGGTTGGAGAAGAATGTCTCAGCAGATTATTTAATGTACTAGGAAAAACAATAGATAGAGGTCCTGAAGTAAATATAACTCAGCGTTATCCAATTCATAGACCTGCTCCTTCCTTTGAAGAGCAGTCTGTAGAACCGGAGATGTTTGAAACCGGCATTAAAGTAATAGACCTTATAGCCCCATATCAAAGAGGCGGAAAAATCGGTCTTTTCGGTGGTGCAGGCGTTGGTAAGACAGTACTGATTCAGGAATTGATCAATAACATAGCTAAGCAACATGGAGGAATTTCCGTATTTACAGGTGTTGGTGATAGAACTAGAGAAGGAAATGATCTTTATAATGAAATGAAGGAATCAGGAGTTAAAAAGAAAACAGCACTTGTTTTCGGTCAGATGAACGAGCCGCCGGGAGCAAGAATGAGAGTTGCTCTTACAGGACTAACTATGGCAGAATATTTCAGAGACAAGGGACAGGATGTACTTTTGTTCATAGACAATATATTCAGATTTACCCAGGCAGGATCAGAAGTTTCTGCACTATTGGGCAGAATACCGAGCGCAGTAGGATATCAGCCTACCTTGGCAACTGAAATGGGTGCATTACAAGAAAGAATTACATCTACAAAGCATGGATCCATTACATCTGTTCAAGCTGTTTATGTTCCTGCAGATGATTTGACAGACCCTGCACCTGCTACAACCTTTGCTCATTTGGATGCAACAACAGTTTTGTCAAGATCAATAGTTGAGTTAGGTATATATCCGGCAGTATCTCCATTGGAATCCAGTTCAAGAATACTTGATCCTAGAGTAGTTGGAGAAGAGCATTATGACGTTGCTTCAAGAGTAAAACATATTTTGGAGAGATATCAGGAATTGCAAGATATTATTGCCATCCTTGGAATTGATGAATTATCTGATGAAGATAAATTACTGGTTTCAAGAGCAAGAAAAATCCAAAGATTTTTATCTCAGCCATTTACAGTTGGTGAGCAGTTTACAGGTATTCAAGGTAAATATGTTCCTGTAAAAGAAACTGTAAGAGGCTTTAAGGAAATATTAGAGGGAAAATGTGATGATAAGCCTGAGTCAGCATTCCTATTTGTGGGAACAATTGATGAAGCAAGAGAAAGAGCCAAAGCTATGATGGAAGCTTAAAGAAGGAGTGAGATAATATGGCAGATGCTTTAGAATTAACTATACTCACACCTGAAAAGCAGTTTTATAAAGGCAAAGTGAAATTGGTGAAAAGTGAGAATTCCCTTGGGGGTTTTGAAATACTTAGCAATCACGTACCGATGATAACCGTACTCAAACCTTCTATCACTGAATTTACCGATTTAGATGGTAAGAACTATAAGGCATTTACATCTACCGGCACATTGGAAATAAGGAACAATAAGGTAGTTATCTTATGTGACTCTTGTGAGTGGCCTGAAGATATAGATAAAATGAGAGCAGAAGCTGCTAAAGAAAGAGCTGAGAAGAGACTCAAGGAAAAAGAAGGTCAAATTGACGCCGAAAGGGCGAAGTTAGCTTTGGTGAGAGCTATAACAAGACTTAAGATTAAGTCATAATACTTTGGAATGTTTCAAGTAATTGAAACATTCTTTTATTTTTTTGAAGCTTAAAGGTTATTTTCACACTTTTTTAAAAACCGTATATATTAATAATATATTAAAATCGAATAAATGGAAAAGTTTTTTTCATTATAAGTATAATCCCCCTGCATATTGACAATAATCAAAATAGAGACAGGGGGTATAGATATGATAAAAACGGATAAAATGGTGCTGTTATTTTATATTTCAATTATACTTGTTTATTTTAACAGTACGATTTCATATGCTAAAGATTTTAATGAACTAAGTACGGAAATTTTGAAAAAATCAAATGCAGAAGTAGAACAATATGGCTTAAGATATGAATTTTCAGATACTGATAATGGCAAACTTGCATGTTCTGAATTGTTTAATGAATTATATGATACATGGAAAAAAGACATAAACACAACTATTTATGAGAACAATGATCAATATTGTATACAATTTTACTCTGAAAATGAATCCGGATATATACAATATTACAATGGTAAGGTTGTTATTGATATTTCTCAGAAAAAAACTTTCAATGATTTTAAAATACTTAAGATAAGAATTGATAAAATAGTGAATACTAAAAATTCAAGTCCTTTATGTTATAGCTATATTAAAGCTAAGATAGGAGATACGGATAAGTTAAAAATGAAAAATATCATTCTAACTATACTAAAAAAAAGCGGTGCATCAAATATAAAAAGTACAGATGTTTCAAAAGGGTATAGTATTACGGCATTTACCGGAAGCGGCACACCAACAAAAGTTGGTGATGAATATGTAGATATTAATTGTGTAGTATGCAGTTATGAATCCGGTGATTATTTATTGATTGGAGTGCCGATAATCAATACGTGCTATTAGCAATAAGTTATGGAGGATAATATGGAAAAAATTATAGTAAAAGGCGGATGCAAGTTAAGCGGTGAAGTAAATATAAGTTCTGCTAAGAATTCAGTTTTACCTATCATCGCAGCAAGTATTCTTTGTGGAGATAAATGCTGTATAAGAAATGCACCGATGCTGGAAGATGTAATTGTAATATGTAATGTATTAAAGTCATTGAATGCAGAAGTCTCAATAAACAAAGAAAATAATAATATAATGATAGATACATCGGATATGTCACCTATTGAACCAAACGGCGAGTTAGTGAGGAAGATGCGAGCTTCATTTCTTATTATGGGACCAATGATAGCAAGATTCGGAAGATTTAGAATATCATTACCCGGAGGGTGTAACATTGGTACCAGACCTATAGATCTACATTTAAAAGGACTTACTGCTCTTGGTGCAAAGATTAGTTTAGGGCATGGTTATGTGGAGGCTAGCACAAGCAAGCTTGTGGGAAGCAAAATATATCTTGACTTTCCCTCGGTGGGAGCCACAGTAAACATAATGATGGCAGCAGCTATGGCGGAAGGCGATACCACTATTGAAAATGCAGCGGCAGAACCGGAAATTGAGGATTTGGCAGCTTTTTTGAATTCAATGGGAGCAAATATTAGAGGTGCTGGAACAGATACAATAAAGATAACGGGAGTCAGAAAGCTTACTGGAGTAAATCATATGCCTATCTACGATAGAATAGAGGCGGGTACATTTATGATAGCTGCAGCAGTAACAAAAAGTAAAATAAAAATCAATGGAATATGCGAGGAGCATATGAAACCGGTGATAGCAAAGCTGACAGAATGTGGAGTGGTTATGGAAATCCAAGGTCAAAGCCTAATTGTAGATGGCGAAGAGGATCTCAAGCCTGTAGATATAAAAACTATGCCTTATCCGGGATTTCCTACAGATATGCAGGCACAAATGATGGCGCTTCTCTGCACTGTCAAAGGAACGAGCTTAATAACAGAAACTATATTTGAGAATAGATATATGCATGCATCAGAGTTAAAAAGGATGGGTGCGAATATTAAGATAGATGGACGAAGCGCTGTAATTGAAGGTGTTGATAGACTTTGTGGAGCGGAGGTAAAGGCTACGGATTTGAGAGCAGGAGCTGCTCTCATATTAGCGGCATTGTCAGCTGAAGGATCAACTTCAATTTGTGATATATATCATATTGACCGAGGTTACGTTGAGATTGAAAATAAATTTCGAAGTCTCGGTGCAGATATTAGAAGAATAACAGAATAGATTATTTAGTGCCTTATAGCATTTTGCTAATAAGGCACTTTTTAATATACAGGGATTATTGCTTGTGAAAAGTAAGGAATTAATGAAATAGCTACAAGCATATTTACATAAACATGGAAATACAAATATATATATAGAACACTGTAAGTCTATTAAATTATGCCTTTGCAAAAGATCCTTGAAGAATGAATATTTTTGCTCAGCACAATATAAGACTTTTAGTATGTTCTATATAGATAAGAAAATTTATAACCGGTAAGACTCAAGAACCATATAAAATTGGTAATGACTAACTTATGAAAGTAAGGAGGGAAATATGAGAAAGGTTATATTGGCGGTAAATGTGAATAAGGGGAAGTATTTCATAGCTGTAGTGATAATGATGATTCTGTTTATACCCGTAATAGCACCGCTTATGCTTAGAGGAAGCAAGATACCTTCAATATTAGAGAAAAATGATGAGTTTAATTTACAAGAGAATAGTGTAAAGTTCAAGGACATCGGAAAGAAAGGGGATAAGATAAAAGTATACATAACTGCAGAGAATAAAATAGTTGAAATGAATCTTGAAGATTATTTACCGGGAGTTTTGTCTGGAGAGATGCCTGCAGAATTTGATATTGAAGCGTTGAAAGCCCAGGCTGTAGCGGCAAGAACCTATGCTTTAGCGCATATGAAGTCTATTGGCGGTCCAGGCTGTACGAAAGGTCAGGGAGCAGATGTATGTGATACTGTCCATTGCCAGGTCTATAAAAGTAAGGAACAAAAACTTACGGAGTGGCCTGAAAATAAAAGAGAAGCATTATGGAATAAGATAGTCTCAGCAGTAAAGGAAACGGAAGGACAGGTACTGACTTATAATTCCGAGCTTGTGATGAGACCTCAATATTTTTCTGCCAGCAGTGGAAAAACAGAGAATGCAGAAGCAGTGTTCGGAACTGCGGCTCCTTATTTAAAGAGTGTTGTAAGTCCGGGAGAGGAGATTGCAGGAGAGAGCTATAAAAAGACCTATTCATATAAATACAATGATCTGGCAGATATAATAAATAAAACCTTTCCTACAGCAAAGGTAAGTGCAGCAAATTTACATAAACAGTTAGAAATCACAGAAGCAAGTAATGTGGGAACGGTTATAAAACTAAAATTGGGCAATATTACTATAACGGGGTCTCAATTTCGATTTGGATTAGATTTACACTCAGCGAATTTTAAGTTTATGTTTAATAAAGATACGGTAGATATTCAATGCTTGGGCTATGGGCACCAGGTAGGGATGAGTCAATGGGGAGCAAATGCAATGGCTAAAAGCGGAAGTAAGTATATACAGATACTGACACATTATTATCAAGGTACGAAGGTAGAAAAAATTCAATAGAGAGTAAGATTCCAGACTATAAAAAACCTACAAGTATGTCAAATGGGCACTTGTAGGTTTTTATTATATCTAAGCTGCAAATCATGACCCAATATCAAGGTTTAAGTTTGCTTAGGTGCATTAATGTGATTTTATATGGAATTAATGTGAATATTGTCAATTTCAGTCACAAAAACAGGAAAATTTTTCATAAAAATTGTGTATTTTTTACCAAGCTCTGGACAGACTACAAAAAGGAGGTGTTCATATGGACAAAAGATTATTTGATAAGTCATCAAACTTTTTTAAGAAGGAGGGATTCTATGTAATATTATTTGTTTGCCTTTGTGTTGTGGCAACAGTTGCAGCTATTACTGCTAGAAACAGTAATACAGTAAAAAAACCGCCTGTAGTTCAGAGCAATCCGGGCACAACAAATGTAGCAAGTAATCCTGAAGGACAAAGTAACCAAATTCCAAATGCTCTTCAGGTTAAGAATCCCACACAGAATATTTCTGTTCCTAACAAGGGGTCATCTTCTTCAGCAGTATCAAACACTACTGATTATAAATTTACTAAACCAGTAGACGGAACACTTGCCAGAGGATATACCACAGATTTAGTTAAGTGTGATACAACAAATTCATACAAGACTAATAATGGAATAGAAATAAGTGCGCCCCTTGATAGTCCCGTTCATGCAGTTTTAGCTGGTAAAGTTGAGTCAGTTAAAAATGATAATCCTGAACTTGGTGAATGCATTGTCATAGATCATCAAAACGGGTTAAAGACCATCTATGCGA
>JAEZDX010000651.1 GCA_023417975.1 Bacillota bacterium | reverse complement strand
TTTCTTTTTATAAGACTCTTCTATATTTTTTAAGTCCAAAGTTTTTACATTGGAGGCTTGAACTTTTTCCACTTTCATAGGAGAGCTCCAGTCAAATTGAACAACTCCATTATCACTTACCAAGAAGGTCAGCTTTTCATAGCCGTAAGGTAGGCTGTTTACTTCCTCAATAGAGTCGCTGCCATCATAAGTGTCATAATTTTCACTGATTCCTTCATATTTCCTGGTGTAGTGCAGCATATATCCTTGGTAGTTCTTCACATTCCCACCGCCCGTTCCGGACTGAACCCATGCTGCATTTTCCACGAAGGAAACACCATATTCATTTGATACGCCTAATTTCTTAAGCACCTCATCACTAAGCTTTTGTGCATCCTCCTAACTGTATTTGCAGGTGTTTTTTAGATCCTCCGACGGTTTACCATGTTCGTAATTGTAATTTGTCTCGCTGACATAATATCCCGAGTTACTATTTTCCGCTGCAGTAAAATTGCAGGTGCTTGTAGAGTTTGAAGTATTGATAAAAATCCTTCCTTCTTTTCCGTCATTAGTTTTACCTTTAGCGGTAAAGGTTTTGTTATTCTCTTTTTTAAATTCTGTATCTTCCTTGAATTTAAAATCTGTAACTGGTTTTACAGCAACTTTATCCGGAGCTGTTTTCATTAGAGTTTCTAATTTCTTAATATAATTTGGATCCTTACTCATTAGTAGTTTTGAGTCTGGATCGGCTGAATTTCCTTTCAGATCATCAATCATTTTTTGTAGTTCTTCTTTTGACATTTCATCAATTGATCTTTCGAGGAAAATATCATTATTCTCAAAGAAAGCCTTGCACAATTTCTTAATATCCGCTTCTTTGAAATCATTCCTTACTACATTTACAACAGGAATATTTTTAATCTTTGGCTTAATTGCCATGGCATCAACATTGACCGTAAATTTGCCTTTGGCGGCTGTAACATTAAAAGCGACTTTCTGCTCTTCTGTTGTTATGGCTTGCTCTTCTCCGTTATTATTTTTGCCAGAGGCATTTTCGTTTATCACAGCATTCAAATTACCTTTTTCCTGTACAGCGGATTTCTCAGGAGTAGGCTGACAAGCTGTTGTGGAAAAAATAATAGTACAAATCAGCACACAACCCCTAATTGACTTATGTAAAAACATAGAAACACCTCACATTCTATAGAATAGATTTAATTTTTAGAAGAGTTAAGTAGCTTTCAATATAATACTTATACTACTAAGCGTTTGCATCATAGTTACATCATAGTTACATCAAAATTAAATAAATTTATTAATATGAGGGTTTTCATATTTAGCAATATGAGTTGCTGGAATATTTTGTAATAAAAAATAGGGGGGCCGCAGAAAGAATGAAGCTTAATATGAATATGTAAAAATTTGGGTCTGAGTATTTAATATATGCACAGCCGCTGAGCTATAGCTCTGTAACAAAATAGTGGTTGGTGTTCATTTATGGACAACCTGTACTGTTATGGACATGTTATAGTCAAGCTTTGTTGTTAGGTACATGCATTCTCTGGTATGGATGTTACAAACTTCTATAGATATCCAACTTCAACTATTAATTTTGACTTGCCCGATAACCTGTTGAAGATTCAGGATTTTCGAACAAGTTAAAATTAAGTTTTCGTATTGGATATCTATAGATAAACAACTTCATACCTTAATATATCAAAATGAAAACTTGTTAAGGATTCAAGATTTTCATTTTGAAGTCCAATGAAATGAAGTTGTTTATGTTTCATTAATGACAGATATCCAAATTCAATCCTTGAACGCAATTTAAAATAATGAATCTTTAGCATTTTTTAAATTGCTATGTTATATTATGAATTTGGATATCTATTTTAGATCGCAAACCCTAAGGTTAACTCTACTAAAGACTATCTTTAAAAACATATCCATGACTTTAAAGCCTGAATTTATAACCGTTTCTAGGCATCACCACTTTAGCCAGGCTATATAATTGTTAAGATACTTTGTTGCAACTCCATTAAATATAGTCAAAAAGCCTTTAAGCTGCTTTCCGAAGGCTTTGGCTTTTTGATTATCATATTTTTCTTCAATGACCTGATTTGGAGACGTAAGTTTATATAACGTGAGATTCAGCTCCTTTGCCACAGTTCTATAGGATGCATTATTATTTGTACAAATGGTAGAACCTGCTTCTATTTTGTCCTCTAGAACACCAATGAGTTGTCCTGCTGCCGGTCTGTTTCTTCCTATAACCACTGATAATATATCTTCTCTTCTGCTTAGGCAGCAAAGTACCCTTACACTTCTTAAAGAGCCTCGCTCAGATAGCTTTGGTCCTCTTTTTCTCGGTGCTCTTCCCATATAAAAATCCTCATCCTTTGAATGATTTCCCTTAAAGCTTTCGGGGATAATAAGTTCATCTATTTCAACAGTGCCTGAAAGCTTACTTGGCAGCTCTGACTTTATTGCATTCAATATTTTATGTCTCCACTGGAAGGAGGTATTAGGATTAATTCCTACAATAGCCGCAGACTTGCGTATGGACATGCCATTTTCCATGCACTCCACATAGTGAAGCCACATTTTTGCAGGCTTTTTACTGCAGCTACTGCTGAGGAAATTTAACCTTCAGTGTTCGCCTGAGAAAATATCGAATCTTCTATGATTTTTTGAAGGCGATAAATTAGGAAATAAATTTCCGCAGCTTAGTGGTGAATTTGTAGTAGGGATAACAAAAATTCTTTTACAGTCGTTGCATCTGTAACGCTGCTTGCCAAGTCTGTTTTTTCCAAACTTGATAATGGTGGAGGAACTGCAGTTAGGACAGTTTAACTCAGAAGTATTTTGACTTTCCTCCGATAAATTATAGGTTTTAGCAAATAAAATATCCTTAAAACACTGCATTTGTGAAGGCTTCATATTCATAAGGCTTTCCAGCAGTTCATCCTCATTATCGATGCCATTAAGTTCACTAACTTTACTAGTTTCGTTGATTTCATTACACATATGAGC
>JAEZDX010000574.1 GCA_023417975.1 Bacillota bacterium | reverse complement strand
CAATAGTCCCAATACTATTACATAATAACCTATAAGCTTAATTATATTATCTACCGATACAAAGGTCTCTGTCAAATAAAGAAAATCTATCCTTGAAGATATGAGGTTGAAAAAAATTAATAGTAATATTATTATTAGCCAAATTCCACCAAGTACTTTTTTAATTATCCTCAACATTGCTATTTCCTTCAGTGGTTTGTTGATAGCACCGTCTACAATCATTTGAAGGCCACCATAAGGACAAACGTATGCACAAAAGCTTCTTCCAATGATAAAGGATGAAAGAAACATTGCCGTCCATATAAAGAATGCAGCTCCAAGAGTTTTATTGATTAATCCATCGATAATTAAATAAGGTGAAAAATAGTTGAGTGTTATTGGTAGTAGTAAGAACATAAAGAATAAAATGGTACGTCTAATTTTTTTCATAAATTTCATCCTCTCAGTAATTGATATTTATATAATACAGTATTGACCGACCGTCGGTCAATACAAAAAATAAGAAGAGCTGCAGCTTTATAATGGGAAGTTTCAAGGTATCCAATAGTTGCACTGCAGCTTTGTACTATATAGAAAGTAAATATCTAATCACCTTGAGCAGTCCCATAAATCCTTGAACATTGGATATTTTGTGACAGCTCAAGGTGAAGATATTTATTACTTTCTATATAGTCTATCTTGCCAATTTATAAATATTCAATACGGCTTCTCTATCAAGCTTCACAAAATTACCTACAGTATGCTTGTTAAAATTGGTGCACTTATGGGCCATCTCTTCAAGCCTGTCTTCAGGTATTTGTGCATCCTTAAGAGTAGTGGGTAAGCCAATGCTCTTGAAAAATTCACTCATACGTCTAATACCTTCTAACACTATAGCCTCCGGAGAAGTAAAGGATAAATCCACATCCCAAACCCTTACTGAAAATTGAACAAACCTATCGATATCATGTTTATATACGTGCTTCATCCAGGCAGGGAATATGATTGAAAGACCTGCTCCGTGGGCTATATCATAAATAGCACTTAGCTCGTGCTCAATGCCGTGTGAAGCCCAGTCTCCGATTCTTCCCGGATCTAAAAAGCCATTGTGTGCCACAGTACCGGCCCACATTACTTCAGCTCTTGCATTGTAATCTTGGGGATTAGCAATAGCCTTAGGAACATAGTTAATAATAGTCTTTAAAGTGGATTCGCACAATCTGTCCGTAAGATCCACATTTTTAACATTTGTAAAATAACGCTCCATTATATGAGCCATCATATCGGCAGCACCACAGGCGGTTTGATAGGCAGGCAGTGTATAAGTAAGCTCAGGATTCATTATTGAAAATACCGGCCGTATGTAACCGGTGGTTATTCCTTTCTTATACCAACCGTCTTCATTAGTTATTACTGAACTGTCACTTGCCTCGCTGCCGGCTGCAGGGATAGTTAATACTACGCCAACAGGAAGTGCCTTGGAAACTTTAGCAGACCCTTCATAAAAGTCCCATACGTCTCCCTCATATGGAACTCCTACTGCAATTGCCTTTGCAGTATCGATAACACTGCCGCCGCCAACTGCAAGAATAAAGCTAATATCATTGTCTCTGCATTGCTTTATACCCTCATGCACAAGGCTTAACCTTGGATTTGGCTTAACACCGGAAAGCTCTATATATGAAATTCCGTTTTGTGATAACGAATTAGTTATTCTGTCAAATAATCCGCTTTTTTTAATGCTTCCTCCTCCATAACAGAGTAACACCTTATCAGTGTATTTTTTTATTTCATTTCCTATTGAACTTTCGGTATCTTTACCGAAAATTATTTTTGTTGGATTGAAAAAAGTAAAGTTCTCCATAGAAACACTCCTAACACTAAGATTTATTTTATTGCAACATATTATATACATATTGTTTTCAACAAAGAATGGATTATTCTCTACAGAAATATGTATATACTTATTCTTCATATAAAAAGTCCCATATCAGTGTAAGTACTGCTATGAGACTCTTTATAAGTTATTGTTTGCTATTGTTGCTTTCTTCACCTTCATACTTGCTGCTTAATACTACAAGATCGATTCTTCTGTTTTTGGCACGGCCTGCATCTGTGTTATTGTCTGCTATAGGCCTGTATTCTCCATAACCGATAGCAGATACCTTGTATGGCGATACATTAGCCGAAGCAATAATAAGTTCCGTAACATTGGTGGCTCGTATTACCGATAGTTCCCAATTGGACTTGAATCCGCTGCTGTGCATAGGCACATTATCCGTATGACCTTCAACTCTAATATAATTACCCATTTGATTCATTATTTTTGCTATTTGGATAATTTTATCCTGATAATTGGGCTTAATAGAAGCTTTGCCGGAATCAAAGAAGGCTGCATCATTAAGACTTACTACAAGACCTCTTTCCGTAACTGAGGAGGTAACGCTGCCTGAAAGATCATTTTGAGCCATATAGCTGTCTAAAACTTTCTTTATATCTTCCATTTGCTCAGTTTCACTTTTTGTTCCGTTTCCTTTGTCTTGATCTGAATTTTTCTTAGTGTCTTCTTCAGAAGGAAAAGGTTTATCATCACTGGAATTTGGGTCCGCGCCTGTAGACATAACGTTTGAACCGCCGCCGCCCATAGCAATGCTGAATGATTGGGCTATTAGCTTATATTTGTTAACATCCACGTTGCTGGAGGCATACATAATTACAAAAAATATCATTAGCAGAGTAATAAGGTCAGAATAGGTTAGAAGCCAACGTTCATTATTTGGTTCTTTATGTTGTTTCTTTTTCATTATTCTGTCCCCTTATTGATTTTATCATAATGGTCAACTTCTTTTTTGTTCAAGAAGCCCTTAAGCTTTTCCACTAAGGTATTGGGATTTATACCGGATTGAATGAGCAGCATAGCTTCCATCATAAGTCTTTTCTCATTAAACTCCTCATCATCAATTGCCTTAAGCTTGGAGCCTATGGGCAGCCAAAGAAGATTTGCAAAGCCAACACCGTAAAGTGTTGCTATAAAAGCCACTGCTATTTTCGGACCTAAGGAGCCGGGATCATTCAAATCACCTAATACATGAACCAGTCCCATAACAGTTCCTATAATACCCATAGTAGGGCTGAAGCCGCCTGCTGCTTCAAAAATCGCCGCTCCTTTATGGTGCCTTTCAGAAGCCATTTCTATATCCATCTCAAGTACCCCTTGAATAGTAGCCGGTTCAACACCATCTACTACCAACTGAAGACCTTTCTTTACAAAAGGATCTATATCTGCAATAGCTATTTCAGACTCAATAGTTAGTAGACCGTTTTTTCTCGTCTTCGTGGAAAGATCCCTAAAGAAAATAAGCTGGGAAACTAAATCAATTTTTTTAGGTTTAAAAATACTTTTAATAATTGCCGGTATTCTTTTAATGTCTTTGAATGGAAAGGATACACCCACGGCGCCTATAGTTCCCCCAAAAACAATCAATGCCGCTGTAGGAGCGATCAGTGCAGCAGGATTTCCGCCTTCAAAAGCAAAAGCACCTATTAATGAAGCAAAACCAAAAATTAAAAAAAGCAAAGTACTAAAGTCCATAATATGTATCCTCCTAATCAACCATATAACTATTAAAATTATACTTATATATAGCACAGAAAGTTTATTTTATTGTGCTATATATAGAAATCCCAAAAAGAGATTATTAATGAGTCCCTATAATTAAATTAATCGGTATTTTATTACAGAACTTTATAGGTTTGCGGTCAATTACTTATGACCATTGTTAAATAAAAAAACTACAAGTATGTAACATACTTGTAGTTTCCAATTGCTTATTACAGGAATTAAGCGCCTTCATTAAGAAATTTGTACTGAGACATATACAGATTATAATAGATACCCTTTTGTTGTATAAGTTCTTCATGAGTTCCGTTTTCTTTTACTCTTCCGTCATCAATTACCATTATTCTGCTGGCATCTCTTATTGTGGACAGCCTATGGGCAATTACAAAAGATGTTCTTCCGAAAAGAAGTTTCTCAATACCGGCTTGAACAAGTCTTTCTGTTGCTGTATCAATATTGGAAGTAGCTTCATCAAGAATCAATATTCTCGGATTAGCAAGCAATGCTCTTGCGAAGGATATCAATTGACGCTGTCCTACAGATAATCTGGAACCTCTTTCATTTACATCAGTGTCATAACCTGAAGGAAGCTTCATTATAAATTCATGTGCATTTACAGCCTTTGCAGCAGCTATTACCTCTTGGTCAGTAGCGTCAAGACGTCCGTATCTTATGTTTTCTTTTATAGAAGCTGAAAAGAGGAAAGTATCCTGAAGCATAATTCCCATTTGGCTTCTTAAGGATTCCAGCTCAACCTCTTTAACGTCCTTGCCGTCAATGAGAACAGAGCCTTCCGTAGTATCATAAAATCTGCTAACAAGGTTTACTATAGTAGTTTTTCCTGCACCTGTAGGACCTACTAGAGCTATAGTCTCTCCAGGAGTAATTTTAAAGCTCACATTATTCAATACAGGGGTATCTTCTTCATAGCAGAAGGTAACATTTTTAAATTCAACTGAACCTTTGATTTTAGGCATTTTTACTTCACTGTTACCATCAGTAATATCAGGTGCTATATCCATGATGTCAAATATTCTTTCGGCAGCAGCAAAGTTTGTTATTAAGGTGTTATAGAAGTTACTTATATTCATAATAGGTCTCCAGAACATGCCTACATAGGATGTAAAAGCAATGACGGTACCGATTGAGATACCATTTTCACCTATTAGCTTAACACTGTACCAATATACTACTATGGAGCCGATTCCCCAAGATATCTCAACTAAAGGCCAGAAGGTATCATTCAGCTTTACCGCTTTTATAAAGGCACCCATCATATCCTTAACAAGAGTATTAAAGGTTTCGGAAGAATGTTTTTCCGATGCAAAGCCTTGTACTATTCTCATTCCTGAGAAATTCTCATGAGTGAAAGCATTCATGTTGGAACGCTTCTTTCTAAATTCCTGCCATCTTTTTCTGCTTACGGTTTCAACGAGAAACATGGCAGCTCCGAGAAGCGGGAGAATTATAATAGCCAAAAGTGCAAGCTTATAGTTCATGGACAGCATCATTATTGTTACACAAATGAGGCTGAGAAGTTCGGGAATAAAGCTGGTTATACTATTATTAAACAAATCCTGAAGTGCATTTACATCACCTATAACTCTTGCAAGTATTTTACCTACAGGTCTGTTATCAAAGAAGGAGAAGGATAGCTTCTGTATATGTTTATAAAGCTCATGCCTTATATTAACAAGTATATTGTTGGTTACAGAGGCCATCATATTTATTCTCGCTCTTGAGGCTAAAAGAGCCAGATAGTTTAGCACAAGCATTACCACACCGATTATTATAAGTCCTTTTAAATCTTTGTTTCCTATATTTACATCGATAGCTACTTTAAGAAGATAAGGATTCAGTATTCCGCATATCATTACAAATATCATAAGAGCAACAACTACAACTACTTTTGCCTTATAGGGCTTTAAATATTTTGAAAGCCTTAAGGTAATTTCCGATTTAGAGCGCTTTTGAACATCTTCATCTTGTTTTACAGTATTTCTTGCCATTATACTACCACCTCACTTTCCATATCTTCAAAATCTTTAAATTGGTCGCAGTATATACCATAGTATTTTCCACGTAACGCCAAAAGTTCGTCGTGAGTACCGCTTTCAACGATTTCACCATTTTCTACGTATAAAATGATATCTGCATTTTTTACAGCTGAAATTCTGTGTGCTATTACAAAGGTAGTTGCTTTTTTATGCATTCTGTTAAGATTCTTTAAAAGCTCATATTCGGTTTCCATATCCAAAGCCGAAGTAGCATCATCCAATATCATAATGCTTGAATTTCTTATAAGAGCTCTTGCTATGGCAAGTCTTTGCTTTTGTCCACCGGACAGTCCTATACCTCTTTCTCCGATTAAGGTATCGAAGCCATCCTCAAGCTCATTTATAAATTCCATAGCGCAAGCTTTCTCACAGGCATTAATGATTTCCTCCATTGAGGCTGATCTGTTACCCATTTGAACATTTTCGCTAATGGTATCTGAGAAAAGGAAAGTGTCTTGAGGTACAATTGACATACTTCTTCGTAAGGTTTCTATGTCAAGGTTGCGCACGTCAATCCCGTCTATAGTAATGGAACCCTCTGTTACATCATAGTATCTTCCGATAAGGTTAATTAATGATGTTTTACCTGAGCCTGTAGTACCCATTATTGCCACAGTACTGCCGGGTCTAATATTTAAATTTATATTGCTTAAAACAGTTTGTTCATTATATTTAAAGCTTACATTATTAAATACTATATGACCTTTTATATCTTCTGGGACAACAGAATCTGCACTATTTTTGATATCAGGTTTTGTGTCCATTATTTCGAAAATTCTTTTAGCGGAAGCTCCGTTTTGTGCCAGCATGTTTGTAAGCCAGCCAAGTTGTCTCATAGGCCAAATCAGCATACCTATATAACCGTTGAAGGCAACTAAGGTTCCGATAGTGGTTTGTCCCCATATTATGAGCATTCCGCCTAGAGCAATCATAATGACCAAAGATACATTTGTCAGAAATTCAATCTGAGGAAAGTATTTGCCAATAAGTTTGTTTTGCTCCATGTTTAGTTCATAATTGTGT
>JAEZDX010000585.1 GCA_023417975.1 Bacillota bacterium | reverse complement strand
TTTTATCTTCAAAGAGAAAATAATCCACAAAATCCTTTCCATCCGGCAAAACGGAAGCACTTAAAGTATAAGTGTAGTTTTTAGATAAATATTCCTTTAGCTTATCTACCTTTTCTTTATTATTATTGCAGTCCTTTACCAAATCATATACCAGCTTAACAGTTCTTTCGGTTATAGTTTCCGGAAGCTGAAGATACTTTTGGTAATTGGGATCATTAAAATAGTATGTTCCATACATATCTCCATTTGGAGTTTTGTTCTCCACGACATTGTAAAAGCTTATAACATATTCCTTTCCTACCTTTGAAGACGATATAAAGGTTGAGTTCTCTTCGTTTACGAATATATCTCCCTTATAGTCCACAATATTATTTGTATACATAGGTACCATAAAAGAAGTTGTCTTTAATTTTTCAGGAAATATTTTAATCTGCTTCGGTTCTCCCATTATTAAAGTGCCCTTGTGTTTGAGACCATTGATATAGGAGCTGCCGGCTTCAGTCAGTTTACTGTAGCTAGTTTCAGTGTTCTTCCAGGAATAACCTGTGTATTCATCCTTTATATTACCTTTAAGGTAGTATAGTTCATCACTCTCAACAACAAAAGCTACACTTCTGTCTAAGGATATAGGACCCCCTAAACGCTTTTCCGTATTATTATAGCCTGTACTCTGAAGTCCGAAGGATCCTTCTATTCCATTTGCTATGCCGTTTCCTCCGGTGCTCGTATATTTATTTTCAAATCTGTCAAGTATAGACATGGAATCCTTTCCTCTTATCTCCTGAGGCAGAGGCATCCCAATAATTCCTACAAGCATGCTGAACAAAACAATGTTAATGACAAGTCTTTTCCCGCTCAAGGAAGAATAAATGCCCTTCTTTTGAAACTCGTGCGTTATCTTTCTGTAATTGTTAAACAAATAAGTGATCAAGCTTATTATGATGAAGGGAAGTAAGAGTTTCTTTACTTCGGCAGAATAGTCCAGATACCAGAAAAAAACCATCTCAGCCAAAGTTAGCAGAAGTACTCCCGACGTTATTCTATTACTGTAAAAAAATAATAATAAATATACGATAATAGGCAGTACTATAGTTATAATTGGCTTAAACTGATAAAAATACGTAGACTTTCCTTTTATAAGCAGAGTGTTAATTGCATCTATGTTGTCCGCAATATCCATGTAAAAAAAGTCTATTATTCTATTCTTAAAGGCCATACAAAACAGGATAAATGCACACATCACCAGGATCAAGGTTATAACCCTCTGGATACCTCTGTGCAACGCACCTGTAAAAATCCAATAAACTGATACTAAGATTATGTATAATATGGATACATAAAAATAGCTAAAGCCTTTTATTCTATAGCATACAATTGCTATAGCCAGCATAAACATTATATTTATATAATTTATAAATATACCAGCTGCTTTTTCTTTAAACCATTCCATCTAATCACACCCTGTCAAGACAGATATTCTATCTGCAATTTTGTTCTTCATTTTATCAGCTGTGAGGCATCCACAACTACTACCCCTAACCTTCTCAGCTTCATAATATTTCCTTCATCCTGTCCTTCTATTCTGTTATAAAATACAAACAGATTCTTTTTCTTCTCTTCCAGCTCCATTACATATTGAAAGATCTCATTATTTACTCTTGCTGTAATTATGGCAATGTTATTTATGGATGCATCCTTGCCTAAATTGGCTCTAAGAAAATGTAGAAAGGCTACTGAACTATCGCTTTTAGTCATTATAAAATAGTCCATGAGCTTCTCAAAATCTTTTCTGTCCTTAATTTCAAAGCATTGAGAATTTGCGGCATTAACATATAACTTAGATACTATTTTTCTCTTTGAAAGATGATGAACTATAGATGCACAAGTATCAATAAGCTGTTCCTCAATAACTCCCGTATTGTCATAATTATAGTTTCCGCTGTTCATGTCCAGAAATAGGCTAAACTCTTCACCTATCAGCACCTCAAGATTCTTTACATACAGTTCATTGTATTTAGCACTTACCTTCCAATTTATCCTTTTTAGATTGTCGCCATCCCTGTATTTTCTGTTATCCCTTATTGTATAAAGATCTTCTATGCCGCTTGGACTTAACTTATAATTGTTAAACAGATTTATTCCTTTAAACAGATTTGACTGAATGGCTGCTATTTTAGGATATACATGAACCATTGTGTTACTTGTATATACGTCTTTAGTTTCCATTATGGCTGCCGTATCTCTAAATTTTACTTCAGTTTCGCCAAAGTTATAAACTCCTCTGTTTCTAAATCTTATTTCATATCTTAGTTTTTTTGAGCTGCCTGAACCCACATATACCGCGTCTCCGTTATACTTACTGCTTAGTTTTTTTAAAGCTGAATTACTTATTATCAAATATGGTATAGGAAAAATTCCCCTATTGTTAAGTATCATGGTGAACTTTCCCATGTCGCCTGTACTGTATACATTTCTTTCAAATAATATATCAATATTAAGAAATTTCCTGTTTAAAAATATGAGTATCACACCTAGTACTGTAACTGCAATGAATGCGTATAATATTCTATAAAATAGTGGGCCTCCTTCATAATAAGCTGTCGCAGCGAAAATCATGAGAAGTAAAATGAACTTAATTTTGATTTTAAACATTTAATTCACCTTTGGTACTGGGACCATTCTTAAAATATCCCCAATAATTTTATCACTGCTGAAATTATTAGCTCTTGCTTCCGCTGATGGTGTCAATCTATGCCCTAAAACTAAAACAGCATTGTTTTTTATATCTTCCGGAACTACATAACTTCTTCCTTCTACAACAGCTGATGCTTGAGCAACTCTTAAAAGTGATAGTGCTGCTCTCGTACTCATACCAAGATTTAGCATCTTTGTATTTCTTGTTGCATCCGCAATGCTAACAATATATTTGTTTATGTCATCCGATACATTTATTTCTCTGCAGCTATTTTGAAGTGCTATAATGTCTTCTGCATTGGCAACCGGCTCTATTTCCTCCAGTGGCTTTCGGTTTCTGTACAAAGCTAAAACCTGTGCTTCCGAAACCTTATCCGGATATCCTATGGATACCTTCATCATAAATCTATCTAATTGAGCTTCCGGAAGTGTAAAGGTTCCTTCGTACTCTATTGGGTTTTGAGTAGCAAGTACAAAAAAAGGCTTGCTCAACTTGTAAGTATTTATACCTTCGGAAACTTGATTCTCTTCCATTACTTCCAAAAGTGCGGATTGAGTTTTAGGGGATGTCCTGTTTATTTCATCAGCTAAAACAATATTTGCAAAGATAGGACCTTTTCTAAATTCAAATTGCATTTCCTTTTGATTGAATATGGATATACCTGTTATATCGGACGGAAGCAAATCTGGAGTGAACTGTATTCTGCTGTACGAAAGATTTATACTCCTTGCCAAAGCTTTTACCAAGGTTGTTTTACCCACACCGGGGACATCTTCTATAAGTATGTGTCCATCGGCAATTATTCCTTTAATAATATTTATTATTTCTGCTCTTTTACCTACAATAACTTTTTCTATATTTTCCAGAATATCTTGAATTAATTCGGTTGTTTCTTTCATATAACTCTCTCCTTCAGATGTAAATAAGTTTTTTAACATACATATTGATTATAACATAAATTAACCTTTCATTATATTTATTTCACATAATTTGCATTTTTAACCACAAATAATGCAATTTTTTTATAAAATAAAAAAGATGAGCAATTTTTCACTGCCCATCTTTAAGATTTTTATGAAAACATATCAATCTGCAGCAATAATTGATTAGCTAGCTTTTTTAGTGCCTACTTTCAATATTGCATTTACTGGTTTATAGTAATCTTCATAAAGTAAGTCTCTCTTTACTTCTTTTCCACTTTCATAAGTAGCACGATATACTTTAACTCTATATCCGGTTGCTCCTTTTTGCTCGTATTCCTGTTTTCCTTCCGGCATTGTTGCATCATTTTTTGTAGTAACCTTGAAATCCACCGTCTGGTATACATCGTTAACTATCTTGTAGCTTTTTCCTGTAAGAGAATTATTCGAATATATATTAAAATATACGTTTTTATTTTGTGTATATCCTTCCAAGTATATAGGATACGGCAGTGTGTTCTTAAACTTTAAATCAAGATTTCCCCAATCTACTGTTGCATCCATTCCAAGCGGAACATAACTTGACTTTAAAGAATGGTGGGTTCTTTCCGATGCATTGATATTAGCTAAAAGCATTGCATTATATAATGTAGATGATACCTGACATATTCCTCCGCCAATACCTGAATCCAATTTATTATTTATGATAACGCCTGCTTCTTTATAGCCTCTGGCTACCGTTCTTTGTCCAACGATCTCATTGAAGCTGAAGGAATCCCCCGGCATAAGTAGCTTGCCATTTATCGAATTTGTTGCCAAATCAATATTATTGGATCTATTATCATTTGAAGTTGTATAATTTGTTGAGAAGGTGGCTACTACAGAGTTTATAGTTGAAAGCTTCTCAGCCGTTTTAACTGCGGTTAGTGTTTCTACAGGAGCATCTATTGAAATATTACTGTTTTGAGTATCACCATTAATTTTATCCTTTATGTCCTGTTTTAGCTTATCTGACTGAAGCTTGTACCCTTTTTGGTCTTGAGTTACTTTAAAGTTTCCTCTTGAAACCATCTGTATTGAGCCTTCCACTGGGTTTTTGTTTATTTCTTTCTCCATTGTAGCTACTAACTCGTCCACATATTTGGCATCGTAATCAAAAGTCAAAGAATATTCTTTTTCAGTTCCTTTTTTGATTACATCCTTTTTACTGAACAACGATAAGTCCTTACCAACGCTGAAGGCTTCATTGACAACTTCATCTATATCATAACGGGCATTTAATTTTGAATAGTCTAGGGAATAGTCCTTCCCGTTGTATTTTATGTCAATTTTCTTCTTAACAACTACATCTCCATATTTTTCCTTCAAAAGCTTTATAGCATCCTCTTTAGTTTTTCCACCCATATCAACACCCATTATTTTAGTGCCGGGATAAATAAATCCTTCCCAGTTTTTACTGATCTTATATGCATACCCGGTATAGCCAACAGCGCCACCCACTGCTGCCAGCGTCAATACCGACAATGCAACAACGATAATTTTTTTTGAGTTTTTTTTCATTTAATTTCTCCTCTCTACCCGCATAACAATTATACTATAATATTATACGAATTAAAATAACTCTCGGACTCTAAAATTAAATTCCTACGTTAAATATTTCATCTACTTTTGTGTAATTGTCCTTATATAAAAACTCTCTGCTTACTTCTTTGCCGTTTTTGTAGCCTATCAAAAAAACATTTACTTTATAGCCTATGGATGCACCTTGAACCTTTTCCATAGCCCCTGTTGGGATAGTATCAACAGAATTATAAATCACCTGCGGTTCAATGACTTCAATAATTTCGCTGGACAAAACATATTTTAACTCTGTAATAGTGGAATTACTGTATATATTAAAGGTCAGCTTACCATTCTTGGCTTTTCCTTGTATGTACAAAGGATATTTTAAAGTATTTTTAAATTTATAATCTATTGCTTCCGATACTGTAGCATCAAAGCCAGGCTGTACATAGGCAGGTGCAAGAGAATGATTTCTTCTTTGAATAGGTTTTATTCCTACTTTTAATATAGCATTGTGAAGAGTGGTTGAAACTTGACAGACTCCTCCTGCCACTCCGTCCACCAATTTATTTTTCACAATAATAGGCGCCCCTTTAAAACCATTTTCAAGCGAACGTTCTCCGGTTAAGCTGTTAAAGCTGAAAACCTCTCCGGGCAAAACATTGGTTCCGTTTACCTTTGATGCCGCTAAAGCAATATTTTCCGCTCTTCCAACCTTAGAAGCAGCATAGTTTGTTGTAAAAGAAGCTACTAAAGTGTCTACACTCTTCAAAGTGTCAACAGTTACCTCCGGTTTAAGCTGTGACACTTTAATTTCCGCCAGTATATCTCCTTTTTCCTGCTTCCATTTAGAAACAATTTCCTGAAGAAGCTCCTCTTCCTTAAGCTTTTCTCCATAAACCTCTTGTACAATAACCGGATTACCTTGTACCATGTCACTTATATATGCATTTTTAGGAGCTCTGTTCATATCTTTTTTTATATTTTCTATAAAAGTCCTTATAGCCTTCTCATCATACTCATATTGAAATTCCGTTCCTTTACTTATTCCTGCTTTAAGCAGTTCAAGCTTTTTGAACATACTATAATTCTTTCCGTATTTCATTGCCTGCTCTATAGCTAAGTCAATATCACAATTCTTTTTTAACTCATCAAATGAAGTGCTGAAGGTTTTGTTCCCATATACAGCACATACTTTTCTCTTTATATTTTCCTTTTCATAATTCTCCACTGCTGCCTTTGCCTCTTCTGCAGCCATACCGGAGATATTTATATTTCCTATGTATGAATTGGGATATATTTTGTTTTCCCACCCATTTACATATAAGCCTATACCCCCGAAAGTCATAAGTATTAATATGGTTACTATAGAGAGAGTTAGAACTGCCTTATTTGTTTTCATTCTTACGCCCCCATTCAATGATTTATTTCCTATACTTAACACAATAAAAATCCATTTATCCATATTATCTGTAAATGGTATAATCTTTATTACCAAAAAAAGTCCCATATCTAAATATTTTAAAATACTTAAATATGAGACTAGTTTTCAACTCTTTTTTACTTTTAGTTTTTTTATGTCAGCTTTATCTTCAGCATTTACTCTTAGCGACTCCACTATCTTTTGAATGGATTTATTAATACACCACTCATTAAGATGCTTTCCTGAAAGAAACTCTTTTGTACTTTCCTTATCTACCATATAGCAGCTGCTTATTAGCCAGGCTACTGCCATATTGACATAGTATTGCTCTGTTTTAACTTTCTTTAAGGAATTAAAAATCTCCGAAAGATATTGTTTTTCCGTATAATAATTGTTTAATATAACAAGTCCAAAGCGTACAGACCACACATTATTTGACTCTAAGCATTGCCTTGCTTTTTCAAAAAACAACTTTTTATCCTTCATAACAATAGCTTTAATGTTTGACACGAAACTATCACATAGCGCCCAATTGTTTATTCTCAAAATATAATAATCTATAGACGTGAGGGCTATAGAACAGCTTTTAAAATGTATTTTACCAAAAAGAATTCCTTGTAAAAGCTTCTCTTCATAGGACATTCCTACACTGACAAAGTTATAAAAGCCCTCCCTGTCCTCATTCTTCTCTATTTCTTTTGCTATTTTTTTCAATACAGGCATACGTACATTATAACTTAGTCCGATATTGGGGATAATCCTTGCATTGAATCTTCCGTAAGCTTCATCGCCAAAGGATGCCAATAATTTAATAAATTCCTTATAGTTTTTTTCATTCCATTGTGCTTTTTTCAGCTCTTCCATCTCCATTACAATCACCGCAGCTTTTAATATTTTTACTCTTTTCTAAAGATAATTCAATTATATTATCCAGCAATGTTTTGAAATTCATACCTACAGCAGCTGCACTCTTTGGAAAGAGACTGTTCTTTGTCATTCCGCGAAGTGTAATAAGCTCTAACACATATGGCTCTCCATGTTGCACAAGCATGTCTACTCTTGCATAAACACTGCATTTTATACTCTTCCAGCATGCTATTGCCATTGCTTCAAC
>JAEZDX010000485.1 GCA_023417975.1 Bacillota bacterium | reverse complement strand
TTTTTCAAATCCCCTTTACTGTAATAATTTATTCCAGTAGACATCGCCAAATTCCGTTAGAGCTCGTCACGAAATGAAAGCCATGCCTATTTAGAATCACGAATAAAAGCGCTGATGTATTTGAATATTTTCTATGACTTAGTAATATAACTTTTCTTCTCAGATTGCAATACTTTGCGCAAAAGTGTAGCTTGAAACTGCAAAAGTGTCGTTTCCTTACAAATAATGTCACTGTGCCTTTGTAATTAACCCAGATGTCGAGAGTGACAAAATAACACAATTAAGAATGAACAAAGCGATCAAAACATAAAATCCGGCGGAGCGAAAGAATAGTTTTACAGTCTTTTGTTTGCCCGTCATTTCAGTAATACTTCTGCCTTCATTCAAGCGATGGAATTCTTTTCTGTTCAAAATCAGTATGATAATAGTAACCGCAATCATTAAAAGGACAATACTCCCATAGACAATCTTCATCTGAGGCGTGTCTTTCATGACTAATGCGAGTATTACAGTTACGGTATTATTGAATGCATGCGCAAGGATGGATGGAATAATGGATTCCGATTTTACCGCAATAAATGCAAACACCAGTCCCATTAAAGTGGCTGGGACTAATTGAATCAGGTTGAAATGGAAAATCCCGAAAAGTATAGAAGATGCGATGATGGCTAAAACATTTCCATATGAGCGCAGACTTTTTAGAATTACGCCGCGAAAAAGAGTTTCCTCAAGGAATGGCGCTATCACGCACAAATAAGCGATGTTTACAATCTTTGCCTGCAAATTATCTGGGGTTGCTATATTTGCCATGCCGGATTGAATGTTAAAGTGGGATAGTAAAGATGTTATTGCATTTGAAAATAGTACACCAGTCATTGAGGCTCCGACTGCGACTAAACACCCCATAAGTATAAAACTTATTGATGTTTTAGGTTTGTGATAATTATCTGATATTTTTTGATGAAGCATTTTTCGGCTGATTACAAGAATAATCAGTAAACTTATCAAAGTTGGAATATACATCACCAACTGTTGCAATAACGGGTTTTGTGTTAGATCGAACGCTTTATGTTGCAATGCGGCTCTAGCGCTCATGGGAATGATCATAAAGAATTGAATTACGTTTGCGAAAACAGTTACCAAAATCAATAACAGGCAGATACGGTTTCCAAGTTTAGTTAGGTCTTTCTTTTGTACAATAGTTACTTGCTCTGGCTGACAGGCTACTGAATTAATTTGTGTCATATTTACCTCCAAAAATTAAATTACTTCTTAAACTTCTCCATCCCTCGTGGCACCTTCGGCTGATAAAAAAAGATAAAACAGCAAGATCGAATGGCAGAATCTTTCCCCATCGCTAAAACTGCCTTGGTAAGACCCTCCCCACATTTTCTAATCACTTTTGACGGAATCTTTTTCATTGCATTCCTCTCCTTTGAATCATTTGTGCGGCAAGCAATGATAATGATGCTGTAAAAGATCCGATAATAAAGCTAACCGCATATACGAAAGAAAATAAGATGATTATCATACTGAATAAGCAGCCAGCCAATATCATCGACCTGCTTTTTCGTTGGAATCGCTTTCTTTCCTCTTTAGAAATCGGCCTGTTTTCATTCTGTACCGGAGCGAATATAAAAACGAATAGAATACTGAGTCCCTGCAAAATGCAAAAGAAAAAACAATTCAGATGTACAGCAGTGTAGCTTAGGATCATTAAAAATATAGAATATGTAACAACAAGGGTGCAGAAACAACGAAAATGAGTCTTGGCATGAAATCCTCCTGCGACCCTTCGCAAAGGGATAAATCCGGCCAAGTAAAAAAACATTTCCGGAACCTTATTAAAAATTACTGAAACGATTAAAACAAACACCAAATTGATTACTGTGGAAAATAATATTTCAAAGCAATAAGAATAAATTTTCTTATCTTTCTTCTGGATCAAGTCGTTGAACACAAAAAAAGATGATACCTTCTGCGCCATGGAAGCAATCACTTTCAACACTTCCCTATGACTTAACGGTATGATCTTTATTCGCAATTTACAATGTGTCTTGCAAAAGTGTCGCTCTAAACTGCAAAAGTGTCGTTTTTCAACAGCAAATTCAATTGGAAAGTCGAATCTTCACTCTTGATATCAACATCGCCTGAATATTTTGCCGCAACCATTCTAATATTTCTGAGCCCATACCCATGCTCGATTGCATTCACTTTCGTCGTCTTCAGGTGATGAACATTAACGGCCTGATTAACCGGATTCAAAATATTTATCGTCAAATAATCCTGTCGAGGCATGATACTCAAGCGAATTGTTTTCTCACCTTGTAATTGTGACACTGCTTCTATCGCGTTATCCAAACCGTTTGCCAATATCGCGGCAAGATCAATGGAGTCAATCAGTAAGCTCTCAGGCAACATAATTTTATAAGAAAGTTTAGCTCCAACCGTGTCAGCTTTTTGAAGCTTCGCTGTTAAAATTGCGTCAATGGCAGGACAGCCTGTATTAATTACACCGGTGGCTTTCTGAATTTCCCCTGTATACTCACTAATATATTGCTCCGCCTCCTGGTATTCTCCGGCTTCTAAATAACCCGAAATTGCAATCAGACAATTTTTCATATCATGCCGTATTCTTCGCGTTTCCTCCTGTGAATGATACAGTTCAAGGTAATGTTCCCTCTGCATTTCAAACAAGTTACGAGTGAATTCCAGTCGAAGATTTTTCTCTTCCAGTTCGTTTTGACGTTCAAAAAGATAGAAAACAATGATGTTGGATAGCATAAGAGCGACAACTGAAATAGATGCGAACAAATCAACTTTTGCATCTTTCGTTTTATAAGTAGACAAAGCAATTACATAAATTGAAACAATGGAAGAAAAGGGAAAAGCGGATAGCATAAAAATAATCTGAGCAGACATAGGATGATTGGGATATTTGAATTTTTGGATACTGATCAACTTCACAACAACAAGCACTAAAAATTTTGAAAACAAGGCTCCCCATAGGTAGTAGGTAATATTTTGCTGTATCATCTTGATGTTAACACTGAGAATGTTCTCCATTACTACTCCGCTGATAATTTCCGAAGCTAAGAAAAAAGCATATATTAAGATACTTAAAAAAATGCGTGTCCATATTTTGCTTGAATACAGACAAGAAAGTCCAATGTATGATAATATAACTGCAATCATTCCCAAGGCGTTGTTGCTTTTTAAAAGCAACGTAATTAAAAAGCTTAAAAGAACTGCACCCAAGCATATAACTTTATTTGAAATTCGAGTTGTCATTTTCTTATTGAGAACCAATCTAAAATATTCTAAAACGATATAAATTTCAAAAACGTTACCCAGTAAATTTATTGCTGTGTTCCACCGCGTCATAACATTTTCGCCCCCAAATACCGATTGAATTGCTTCAAAACAAAGCTCTTCTTTCTGACGCTCATTTCAACAGTCATTCCCGTTGTGGTTAAAATATCCTTTTCACGGATATCCTTGATGAAATCCATATTAACTAAAAATCCCTGATGGGTTCTTATAAAGCCTAATGGCGCTAACTTTTTTTCCGCGTCGTCTACCTTTCCGGTGTCAAGATATTGCCCTCCATCGCGTGTGACGATATTCAAATGACGCTGATACCCCTCAACATAAACAATGTCTTTGATATTCAGCGCAACGGCGCTGTCTTTTGAACTGATCACATATTTTTTATGTTGAGAATAATATTGTCTGACCGCCCTCTCGAATTCAAGGTCAAAGTCACCTTGGTTAACCGGCTTAATTAAGAACTGAAAAGCATGCAGCCGAAACGCTTCCGATACATATTGAACATAGCTGGAAATGAAAATAATAATAGTCGATTCGTTATATTTGTGTATAACGTCCGCAGTTTGAATTCCGTTTATTTTTTTCATCTGAATATCCAAGAACACAATATCATAGCTACGCCCATACCGAAGTGTAGGAATAATCTCTTCGCCACTGCTAAAAAGAAAAACCTCGCTTGGCTCAACAATTTTATTTAATTCAATATATTTTTTAATGTTCTGTCTTTGCAGCAGTTCATCATCACATATGGCTATATTCATAATAAATTGGCACCTGATTTCTTCTTCCAAGATTGAAACTGTATTCTCTATGCTGACTTAATTTTGTATAAATTTGCTTCTATATTTTATATCGGCGTTTATTATGATTATTTTATATGCATATTGCACAAATTATTTGTTTATTTTAACTTCAAGGCATTTCCACTTTGAAACTTCGCCTTGATCACTAATTAATTCCATTTAAGAGGCGCAAAAAGCAGGACACTCAGCCTCACGGC
>JAEZDX010000367.1 GCA_023417975.1 Bacillota bacterium | reverse complement strand
CTTGAAGGATGAAGATATGGATACCTTTAATGCTTTTTTCAGCGGATTGAAGACTAAAAATTTCTTATCTGATGTACCCGATATCCCTCAAACTCCTGAGTTCAAATTTTACATAACAAGCGGCTCCGAAAAGTTCGTTATTAATGTATATAATGAAAAATACATATCAATTTTCCCTTGGGACGGTTCTTTTTCAATGGATTATATAGATATGTCGGGTATAAAGCCTCTATATAATTTATATAATCTCTGTAAGTACTTATACAGAAACTAATACCTTTATAAGCTTCTATTGCCTAAAGCATAATTAAGCTAACTATGTAATTTATCTTCAAATAATTAGTTCAGGTACAAATAAACCGACACGTGCTTGATTTTACATATTGAATACTTTACAATATGAATAATTATTAAGCGATTTAATATATAACTAATTGTTTGGAGGAATAGCTATGAATATAAAAGCTGATTTGCACCTTCACACTACAGCCTCGGACGGCAAATTATCTTCTGAGGAACTTGTGAAGCTGGCTATAAATGAAAATTTGGATATAATTGCTGTAACCGATCACGATACTACCCTTGGTATTGCAAAAGCTCAAGCTGCTGCCCAAAACTCTTCGCTTAGAGTAATTCCGGGCATTGAGCTTTCTACTCAGCACAATGGAGAAAGTATTCATGTTTTAGGCTATTTTAGAGATAGCAGCTATAAGAACGAAGCATTTCAAACGGCTATCCGTGAGATGAAAGATCACAGAGACTGGAGAAGCAGAAAAATTATAGAAAACTTAAAAATATTTTTCGGAATTGAACTTAATTACGAGGAAGTTTTATCTGAAGCCAAAGGAGTTATAGCCCGTCCCCATATTGCAAGGGCAATACAAAAAGCCGGCTATAACTATGAATGGGAGTATATATTCGAAAAGTTAATCGGAAAGAATAGTCCTGCCTATGTTCCAAATAAAAAGCTTTCTACTGAAGATGGAATAAAGCTTCTTAAAGCTGTTAACGCAGTTACTGTTATGGCTCATCCCATACTTATAAAAAATACCGCTATAGAAGACATGATATCCTTGGATTTTGATGGTATTGAGGCTTTCTACTGGCAGCATTCAAGCGAGGATACGAAAAGATTCATTAAATTGGCTGTTAATAATAATAAGCTTATTACGGGCGGCTCAGATTTTCATGGTGGCGATGCCGGTGACACAAAACATGGATTTATGGGTAAGGTATTTTATGACAGTGTTTTTGCAGAACAGTTTGTAAGTTGCTTATATTGATTAAAGGAGCACCGAAGTGCTCCTCTTGCTTACATCTGCTATTAAAGCTGTATAAGTTTAAATATTAATAAATTTAAACACACACATTTATGTTTATAGCCATTTGTTTTTTTTAAATACTCTTGCTAAATATAATACTGTGATTATTATGAAGGCAAGTATGGTATAAAAGCCATACTTCTCTTCCCTAAACGGCATATAACTGAAGCTCATACCAAAAAGCCCCGTAATCAGCTCCAAGGGTAAAAAAATTACCGTTACTGTAGTAAATATCTTCATAAGTCCATTTGTTTTATTTGCAATCTCAGATTCGAAAGCCTCTCTTACAAGTGCTAAATCCTGAACCAAAATCTCCTGAGCCTGCATAAGCTTTTCTATCTTTTTATTCAAGCTTATAAAATACTTTATATTAGCATCTTCTATAATACTGTTATCATTTATTATTAGACTGTCCCCAATATACCTTAAAGGATTTAAAAACTTCCTTATTTTAAACACTTGTCTTCTCAAACTTATAAGTTTATGAGCATGTTCTTCACTAGGTTTTCTTAAGATATCTATTTCAATTTGATCGGCATCTGCTTCAAGTTGAGAAATAATATTATAATTTCTTACGATTATTCTGTCTAGTATATAGTAAAAAAGAATACACGGACGCGGGTTTTCTTTTAACATAAAACAATTTTTCCACTCTTTTATATCCTTTACCAATTCTTCAATTATCTCAGCATCACCTTTATATATAGTAATAATATAATCTTTACCTAAGTATATATCCAATTCTTTTGAGATTATTTCATCTTTTATAAACTTCAAAATATTAAACACTACAAAAATATACGAATCATAGAAGTTAATTTTCGAAGACTGATTAATATTTCTGCACTCTTCAACAGTTTCGGGATCCAATGGAAGTACTCCGGTCAAATTGTCTATTTCTACAGCATCACAAATAATCCAGTAATAATTTGTTCCAGGATTCCATTCAGAACTCACTTCCTTAAAACCATTGCCAATATCATATACTCTCATTTAATCACCTTTTGGAGTCAATCTGTTATTACTTCATCTACATAAATATCATGCGGCTCCATAGGAACGTAATCCAGTATTTGGAATTCATAGGCTATTGCTACTTTCTTAGCTTTTGGATTTATGCCTTTAAGAAATTTATCATACATTCCGGCACCATAGCCCACTCTGCCACCGTTTTTATCAAATGCAGCTCCGGGCACAATTACAAGATCAATTGATTCAGGAAGTAAAATATTTTCATTATTAACAACAGGCTCCAATATACCGTATTTATTTTCCTTCAATTGCTCCATTCCATTTATTCTTACCGCTATCATCCCTTCATCCAGCGACAAAATAACCGGAACAGCAACTGTTTTTCCATTATCAATAGCATGCTTAATTATATTGTGTGTATTTACTTCATTTTTATAACTAACAAAAATAAATAAGCTTTTACACTTTTGGTAAAGTGAATTTTGGATTACTTTTGAGTATATGATTTCATCCTTTCTATGCTTCTCGAAAGTATCAAGCTTCTTAAGCTTTTCAGAAATACTTTTTCTTATTTCTCTCTTATTCATTATTTCTATTTAGCAACTCCACTCTTCGATTGATAGTATCCACAGGAGTTTCTTTTGACATAAGGTGATATCTGAAATTAACTGCAGCAGCCTCTATAATGACAGCTACGTTTCTTCCTGGTCTAATAGGTACAACAATCTTTCTTACAGGTACATTCAATATATTTATATACTGATTATCAATTCCAAGACGGTCATAGTTCTCGTCTGACTTCCACTGTTCAAGGCATATAACAAATTCCAGAGTCTTTGAATATAAAACAGAACTCAAGCCATATAAGGAAGGTACATCTATTATTCCCATTCCCCTTACTTCCATCATTCCGGCTGTAATAAAAGGTGAACAGCCCACAAGCGTGCCTTCAATCTCTTTAATGTCAACTGCATCATCAGCTACAAGCCTATGTCCTCTTTTTATAAGCTCCAAGGCTGTTTCGCTCTTTCCAATGCCGCTTTCACCTGTAATTAAAATGCCAATACCGTAAACATCAACCAAAACACCATGCATTCTTGTTTCAGGAGCGAGTTTATCCGAAAGATAATTGGTGAGTTTACTTATGAATTTTGTAGATGTCGTATCTGCACGTAACAACCATCTGTTATTTTCAGTAGCATATTCAATTATCTCAGGTTGTGGTTCAAGCCCTCTGGTAATAATGATACATGGAGTTTCAAAGGAGAAAAACTTTTTAAGACGTTTCTTTCTGATCTCCGGCTGCATTGCCTCTAAAAAACTCCATTCAGCCATACCAATTATTTGAATTCTCTCATTTGCAAAATAATTATAAAATCCCGAAAACTGCAACCCTGGTCTGTTAAAATCAGTTACAGTTAATTCATTATCAATTTCACCTTCTATTAGCACTTCTAATTTTAAATCCTCTACTAAATTACTTACATTAACAGACATACTTTATTTCCTATCCTTCCTTCAGACTATATTATTTTTTCATATATATGATTATTCATCACTTACTGTTTATATTTATCAGGTTTTCTCTCAATTGTTTCTAATTGAGCCTTCAAATTGTTTTTAAAAGAATCTATGTAAATTCTTCTTAATTTTTCTTGTTCCTGTTTCTCTTCCGGTGTAAGCCCTTCTTCTTTGCTTTTTTTATACAAAAAATTAATTCTTTTGATTATTTCATCCATGTTTTTCTCTCCCGCCATTAAGCCATTCCTCCTAGCAATATATATATTATTATAACATATGAAATCCAAACTGAAATCCTATAGATATAGTTAATGAAAAAATAACAAATTAGCAACGTGTCGACTAATTATATTTTGTGATCAATTTTCGACACAATAACTTTTCTCGATTTTACATACTTTTCTATGTTACTTGGTTTCACATGAAATGTTAATTTTTTACATATGTCATTTTTGTGAATATACCCTTAAATATTATATTTTTTTGTCATAAAATGGATTATTATTTTATTTGCAATTATCCCCTAATTTGATAAAATATTTTTACAACTATTAAAGATAAATAGTGTGCAAACTAATTTCATAAGGTGTGATAAAAATGATTACTAATGTATATATAATAAAGAATATAGAAGTGTTAAGGGACAAACTCTGTCACTATTTGTTATATTTAGAACCTACAGACATTAAGGTTGTTAATGTGAGCCAAGAACTGGACAAGTTTCTTGTAATGTATGAACAGTCAAAGCTTTTGGTCATGGATACAGCATAAATAAAAAACACCTCATATTATTAATGTGAGGTGTTTACATTTGTTACTCTTAAATCCCAACATGCCGTTACACTCAATTATTCATACCCGCCGTCTCGCAGGTGGGTCTTTCGCATCTCACCTCTGTCTTCTTCTGATGGAGTTTTAATCCATTCAGTTTTTAACTGTTGAAGCCTGACATCATTAAGAATCTTAAAAGTCCCTTATCACTTATGTCGGTTGAATATCATAAGCACTGCGTGCATCTTAGGATTTTCTGTACCTTTATTATATCATAATAAACCTGCCATTCAACAATGGTATAATGCCATAATAGGCTCATAGGCGTTTTATAATATAATTACAAGCAATTTACTGTGTAAATCTTTACAATGCTAATTTAAATCAACGCTTCCTCTACTATTCAAAAAAGTTATAAACCTTGAGAAAAACAAAAGATTTATAGTTCCAATTCGTCCAATATATCTTCTATTTCATACTTTTTATCTTTACTGCTTACCACTACTATAAATTCGCAATAATCATAATTTTCACTGTCGGTTTCATAGGTAACATATTGAGCATTTAATTCATGTTTTTCAGTAAGCTCTTCTATTATTTCCCCTACATTATCAACAGCAATATCGTTTAGGTACGGCAGGAAGAATTCTTCAAACCATGCTTCAGATTCCTTATCTTCCTCGCACTCATCATTTGCATAAGCTCTTGCCGAAGATATCTCATCGCTGTCAAAGTCGTAATAAAATCTTAATAAAAGGGCATCTTCCTTATATTCTATTTCTTCGATATCTTCAATATCGTTAGCTTCTAAAAATGCTATAATTTCTTTCTTATTCAACATAAAAGCCTCCTAGTAAATTATTAAATAATTATTTATAAATTATTGCTCATCAAGAGCATTTTTATACTCTTCTTGTACTTTTTGGAATTCATCCTCATCTTCTACAAAATTGTAGACTGTATTGCCATTTTCAATATCTACTCTGAAGGCAAAAGCATCCTCTTCACCGGCATCAATAGGAGATAAAATCATATATTGCTTTTCATCCACCTCTAATTTTGCAATTACTTCACAGTCTACCTTGTTTCCGTCTTCATCCTTAAAGGACATTATTTCTTTTTCTTCCAAGTAATTCACCCCTAACTTTTAAAGTAGTTTTAAATATTCTTCAACAAATGCATCAGCCTGTTCATATTCTTTGTCTGATGGTACAAAATTAAACTTATAACCAGGGTCTAGCACTTTAAATTTTAATGATGCAAGCCTTTGTGTCATCATAGGCACGCCTTCTCCGCTCCAGCCATATGATCCGAAGGCGGCTGCAGCTTTTCCCCTATTTGTTATGGCACATATAAGTGACATTAAGTCCCAAGCAGGTTTTACAGCATCTTGGTTTATTGTCGGCGAACCTATCATAATTCCCGATGCCTTTTCAACCTTGTCTATCAGCTCTTCTATAGGCTTTGCTGTAATTTCATATGCCTCTGCCTTTATACCCTTAGAATTAAGCTTTTCTGCAAAATACTTAGCCATCAATTCCGTATTGCCATAAGCAGAGATATAAAATATTTGTACATTTTTTTCTTTAGGCATTTTGATTTCAGCCCATTCTCTATACAAATCCAAATACTTTTGGATATCAGCTACATGGATAGGTCCATGGCTAGGCGCCATAATATCAAGGTTCAAGTCTTTTATTTTATCCAATGCCATAATTACAAATTTCTTAAAAGGTCCCATAATTACATCAAAATAATATTTCATTTCTTCAAAATAATCATCGCCGAAGTTATCCGTTACGGAACCGCTGGGGCAATAGTGGCAGCCGGTGAAATCGCAGGTCAATAATACAGACCTTTCAGGAATATATGTAAAAATAGTATCCGGCCAGTGTAAATTTGGAGCAGAAATGAATTTTAAAGTAGTATTTCCAAGACTTATATCTTCTCTTGCCTCAATGGATTTAAAATCCTTGTTTACTATTTGTCTTGAATATATCAAGGCAGCCTTTGAACCTACTACATAGGCTTCGGGAAATACTTCCAAAAGTTTTCCCAAGGACCCGCTGTGATCCAATTCTGTATGCTGCACAACTATGTAATCTACCTTTTTGTCACCGATTATTTCTTTTATATTGGCAATATATTCCTCTACAAATCCATTTTTCACACTATCTACTATTGCTACTTTTTCATCATCTATCAAATAGGCATTATAGGTAGTACCTTTTTTAGTCTCCATAATAATATCAAATACTCTTAAATCCGGATCCTTTACTCCAATCCAATAAATATTATCCTTTAGCTTCTCAATAGCCATATAAATCAACTCCTCTAAATATCCTATTATATAGGTTTACCTTCACCTATACTTTTTATCATGAAAACTTTACGGTTGCTAAAGCTAATTGTACCATAATAATACATAGAGTGTAAAATAAAAAAACAGAACTGTTCATACAATTCTGCTTTCATATAGATTACCTTATTTACTTAATGCAAATTCATTCCTGCCAGCTTTAACCAAAGCTTTTACTAAAGCATAGGCTATAATTGCATCTAAGGAATGATGAACTATTGAACCTCCTACTACTATATAATTATATATAGTAAAGCCTTGAAAAGGTATTATGGCCAATCCCTCTAAAATACCGTGTACAGGAGCAGTTATTGCAACAGTCTTAGTATAGGAAACCCCTTTTCTCAGCAGATATCCTCCAAGAGCTCCTACAATAATATGCATTGCAGCTCTGGCTACAACGAAACTCGGCATTCCTGATATTTGAAATCCAAGTGCAGATCCAAAGCCAACAAAAGCTGCAGCTGCCGGTCCCAGAAACATAGATAAAAACATTGGAACATGTGATGCTATAGTAGCCGTAAAAGGTCCTATTATAACCTTTAAAAAGCCGAAATAAGTAGGAATTATAATTGCTAACGCCATTAACAGCGCAGTTTGAACCATTTTTCTAATATTATTATTCATTTTTACACCTCCGCTTGTCTACTGTATATACAGT
>JAEZDX010000352.1 GCA_023417975.1 Bacillota bacterium | reverse complement strand
AACCTTAGCCTACAACAGGTTATGAATTCCCTGGAAAGAATATTTTTGCTCATAGATGGATTGTCTTATTCACCTGAGAAATTTGGTGAAAAGAGTATAGACAATATAACCGGTGAAGTTAAGTTTGAAAATGTCTCATTCAGTTATGAGAACGATATAAATGTATTGAATAACGTAACTATAGTGATTCCATCTAAAAGCAGGACAGCCATAGTAGGAAGCAGCGGAAGCGGCAAAACTACCATGTTTAATCTGTTACTCAGGTTTTACGAGCCATGTAAAGGCCGAATATACATCGATAATACAGAAATAAGTGAAATTAAGGAAGAGGAATTGCATAAGCATATTTCGATAGTAAGACAAGAGCCTGTTCTGTTCACGGTGTCCATAAAAGAGAATCTGTTACTTGCAAATGAAAATGCATCTCAGCAGGAAATAGAAAGTGCCTGCAAAAAGGCTTATATACATGAGTTTATAGAGTCTTTACCCAATAAGTATGATTCTGTTATTGGAGAAAACGGTGTAAATCTTTCAGGAGGTCAAAAGCAGAGAATTGCTATAGCCAGAGCATTGCTAAAAAAATCAAGGATAATTCTTTTTGACGAGGCTACTTCATCTTTGGATAACAAATCTCAATTTTATATAAAGAAGGCCATTGATACCATAGCTGAGGATTGTACGGTAGTATTAATAGCCCACAGACTTTCTACAATAATTGAAGCCGATGTTATATATGTAATGGACAAAGGAAAAATAGTTGGTCAAGGTAATCACTACTCATTAATTAATACTAATAAAGTTTATAAAAATCTATATAAAGCTGAGGTAGAGCTTATAAATGATAATAGCAGGGAGGTGATTTGATATAGAAAGAATTAAGATTGCTGTAATAGATAGCGGCATAGACCTTAGGATGTGCAATTTATATGAGTGTGTAACGAAGTCATACTGTTATGGAATTAATAGTGACGGATATATTGAGAGAAACAGTACTCTGCCGGTGAGGAACCTTCACGGTACAATTGTAGCTGCCATAATACGTCATATATGCAATGAAGTAGAGTTTATAAGTGTAAATATTCTTGATGAAAACCTATCAACGGACGGAAGAATACTTGCATATTCTTTAAGTCAGGTATTTGACTATAAGCCTCACATTATACATATGAGTCTTGGGACAGTAAAAAAAAGATATATATTTCCGCTGAGAAAAATAGTAAAAGAGGCAAAAAGACTCAATATAACGCTGGTAGCTGCATCTGAAAACCAGGGAAGGGTCTCATACCCTGCTTATCTTAAAGGGGTTATTGGCGTAAAATCGGACGGGTTCCAGGATTGCATGCAGTACTCATATAAAAGCGGTTTCTTCTATGCACCCGGAGGAATTAGCGGTATAGAGTGCTTGCAGCAAATACCGTATATACATAATATTAGGGGGACAAGCCTATCGGCAGCATACATATCGGGTCACCTGGCTCGAATATTAAGAGATAATAATGATCTTTGCTATAAGAAGGCTAAAGAAGCTTTACTTCAAGGGCTAAAAAAGAAGGAGTGATAGCATGGAAAACAATACAAAAATAAAAATGGGAAGCTTAAACCCTACATGGCAAGGCTTAGATGGGAGTCCGAAAACAATAACCTTCTGCGTGACAGAAAGCTGTAACTTGGCTTGTAAATACTGCTATATGACGGGTAAGAATAACTTAAAAAAAATGACCTTTGAAACTGCTAAAAAAGCAGTGGATTATATACTTTCAGAAAGAGATACTTTTAACGAAAAATCTGTAATTTGGGATTTCATAGGCGGAGAAGCTTTCATGGAAATAGGGCTGGTAGATAGAATAACAGACTATATCAAGCAGCAGATGTTCCTTCTGGACCATCCTTGGTTTAACAGCTACAGACTATCCTTCTCAAGCAACGGTATTCTTTACGGTACACCGGCAGTACAAAAATATATCAAAAAGAATAAATATCATATCTCCATTGGCTTGAGTGTAGACGGAAATAAAATGAAGCATGACCTACAGAGAGTAAAGCCTGATGGCAGTGGCTCCTATGATGATGTAATTAAAAATGTACCGCTTTGGCTTAGCCAATTTCCAAACTCATCAACAAAAGCTACCTTTTCTCATGATGATATTCCTTGCCTCAAAGACAGTATTATAAGTCTTTGGGATAACGGTATAAAAACCGTAGCCGCCAATGTAGTGTTTGAGGATGTATGGAAGGAAGGCGATGACATAATTATGGAGCAGCAGCTCAGAGAGCTTGCTGACTATGTTCTTGAAAACAAGCTGTGGGAAGAATATACAGTAAGATTCTTTGACCCATTCATAGGTAACCCACTGACAGAAGAAGAAATAAATAAAAATTACTGCGGCGCAGGAAAAATGCTTGCAATTGACTGTGACGGCAACTTTTTTCCATGTGTAAGGTTTTACAATATCAGTCTTAGTAATCGAAAAGGAATTTGTATCGGAAACCCGGATTGCGGAATTAGTAAAGACAAGCTAAGGCCATTTCAAGCATTAAGTCTTAAAAGTCAAAGTCCAATGGAATGTGTTACTTGTGAAGTAGCTAGCGGCTGTGCATGGTGTCAAGGCTGTAATTACGACCTGGCAGACAGTGACACTATTTATCAAAGGGCCTTACATATATGCAAGATGCATAAAGCAACAGTGCGGGCAAACAAGTACTTTTGGGAAAAATTTGAGAGATTAACGGGTTTAACTTCTGAAAGAACAAAATATGCAAAGAACAGAGAACCTCAAAAAATGAAATATATGCAATTCATAACTTCAGACAACATAACACCACATTGTTCCTATAGAAACACAAAAGCTTTCAATAATATCATGCTTCCAGAAATTATGGAAAAGGGTATTGCATTTTGTGAAACAAAGGGTTATACACCTGTGTTTTTAGGAACACCGCAAGGAGTGAAATATAAGGAATATCTTATTATTGATAAAGCGGGACAAGCTAACAATACAATTTCAGTATATGACAACTGCGCACAGCATAAAGATAGTGAAGCTCCGGCCATTTTACTTATTAACAGGCACAATATACATAACTTATATGAATTGATAAAGGAGCTTTCTGGTACAGTATTAAGGATAAATCTTGAGCTTGAAGATATTAATGAGTGGAAGAATGAAGATGTACAGCAGTATGGAATACAGTTGGATAAAATAGTTGCTTTTGCTGTAGAGAAATACAAACAAGGTGAAGAAATTGAAATAAATGTTCTCACTGACATATGGAATTTAAAGTCTATGAAGAATTGTGACGCAGGTACCGGCACTTTTGCACTTGCACCAAACGGAAGAATTTATATGTGTCCTGCATTTTACTTCGATGATCCCAATAGTCACATAGGTACTATCGAAGATGGCATAAGTATAAAAAACCCTCAATTGCTTCAGCTGGAAGGTGCACCAATATGCTCTGCTTGTGACGTTTATAACTGCAACAGATGTAAATTTTTAAACAAAAAAATGACTAATGAGATAAACATACCTTCTAAAATGCAGTGTGAAATAAGTCACCTAGAAAGAGAACATTCCATGAAGCTTCAAAGAATGTTAAAAATGGACAGCTCCTATGTTTTTGAAAATATATTAAACGAAATTGACTATAACGATCCGTTAGAAAAGTTATTAAAAATATAGTGAAAGGATGTTTTTAATATGTTTAGAGAAATAGTTGGAATTGTGACGGAAGAGGAAAAAAATGAAGTAATGATGCTTTTTGAAAGGAAAGTTGGAATAGAGGAGCTTGCAGCTACCCTGGAAAGTGATTTGCTTTCCGATGAGAAAAAAGAAATCATGTTGGACAAAATGGTATCCGAATTAGGTAAGGTTAAGTTAAATCTGCAAGCATGGTGGGACAAAATGTTTGAAAAGTACAACTGGAAAAGCGTTGAGGGATATAGCTGGAATATAGATTTTCAAACACGTGAAATAATTCTTACCAAATAGCCGGTGTCATAATACTTGCTTATATTTATATCTGCGGATAGATATTAAAAGACTAAATAAAAGGAGGATTTATTATGGACCGTTTGTTCTCTAATAAAAAAATCGACAAATCAAGAAAAGATATAAAGGGATATTCATATTACGATAATTGCGGTAATACCTGTGGGTATAGCTGCGGCTATAACTGTGGCATGGGCTGCGCTAATACTTGTCTAGGTGGTTGTAAGGATACTTGCGGCTATAGCTGCGCTTATAACACCCATTAATAAAAAGTACTATGTATTAAACCAAGGATTAACATAATTATAGAATTGTAAGTCAAAATCATGAGCAAAATCTATCTGCAGATATACTTATTAATAAACAATATTAAGCAATTAGGACAAAGAGAAATAAAAAACTTGAAGCATTTAAATCACAGTAGAAAAGGCAATGGAATTATGATAGCAAGAAAAGACCTCCTGTCGTAGGATAATCCTACAATAGGAGGTCTTTTCTTTCCCACTTCTATTATACCATAGGAAATTTTTAAATAACAGACTTATAAATTTCGGTTACTGTGTGTATTATAGGAACAGTATCACTTAATAGAGAAAGGCTTCACTGAAAACCGGAAAAGAGGAAGGAGAATGTGTATGAATTCTTATGTACTTAGCTTTCAGGAAATTGACAAAACAATGCTTTCTATGGTGGGAGGGAAAGGTGCTAACTTGGGAGAACTATCCAAGGCCGAAGGAATACTGATACCGGACGGTTTTTGTGTTACAACAGAAGCGTATAAAAAGATAATTGGAAGTAATAAGGAGCTTAACGGTTTATTAGAGGAATTATCTCAGCTTAAGGTAGAACACAGGTCTGATGGCAAAAGAAATTCGCTTTTGCTGCTCGACCAAGCAACCCGGGAAAAAGTTAATGAAGTTAGCAAGAAAATTCGAATGGTTATTGAAGGAATAGCTATTTCTAAGGATATAGAAGAAGAGATTGTAGTTTTTCTTGCAAGGTTTGGTGAAAAAGATGCTTATGCCGTGCGTTCCAGCGCAACTGCAGAAGACTTACCAACAGCCTCCTTTGCCGGCCAGCA